>JAQYWA010000184.1 GCA_030145265.1 Desulfuromonas sp.
AAATTATGGGATTCAAGTGTGGGATCGTCGGATTGCCCAACGTGGGCAAGTCGACCATTTTTAACGCCATCACTTCGGCGGGTGCCGAGGCGGCGAATTATCCTTTCTGTACCATTGAGCCGAATATTGGAGTCGTTGCGGTCCCCGATCCCCGGCTTGATCAACTGGCTGAGATCGTCAAACCCCAGGCTATTTTGCCGACGACTATCGAGTTTGTCGATATTGCCGGTCTGGTCAAGGGGGCAAGCCGGGGGGAAGGCCTGGGGAACCAGTTTCTCGGCCATATCCGTCAGGTCGATGCGATCGCGCATATTGTTCGCTGTTTTGATGACGACAATGTTGTCCACGTTGATGGTTCTGTCGATCCGATGCGGGATGTCGAAATTATACAGACCGAACTGAACCTGGCGGATCTCGAATCCGTGCAGAAGCGGTTGCAGCGTATTGAAAAGCAGGCCAAGAGCGGCGACAAAAAGAGCCAGGCTGAGCTTGCCGTGCTAAAAACGGTCGAGCAATGCCTGGATCAGGGCCGGCCGGCTCGTGCCGCGGATTTGACCGATGATGAGCGGAGAGATCTTCGCGAGCTGCATCTGATTACCGCCAAGCCGATGCTGTATGTGGCCAACGTAGCTGAAGATGACCTGCAGGGCGAGCACCCCTATGTGGCCGGCCTGCAGGAGCTGGTCGCCGCGGAAGGCGCGGAAATGGTCATTATCTGCGGCAAGATCGAGTCGGAAATTGCCGAACTTGATGACGAAGGTAAAATTGAATTTCTTCAGGAGCTTGGACTGGAAGAGTCTGGTCTCGACCGGATGATCCATGCTGGTTACAACCTGCTGGGTCTACAGACCTACTTTACCGCCGGGGTCAAGGAGGTTCGGGCCTGGACGATTACCAGTGGGACCAAAGCCCCAGGGGCCGCTGGCGTGATTCACACTGATTTTGAAAAAGGGTTCATTCGTGCCGAAGTCATTGCCTTTGATGATTTCCTTCGCTCCGGTGGTGAAGCCGGAGCCAAGGAGAAAGGCCTGATGCGACTCGAAGGAAAAGGATATGTCGTTGCGGACGGCGACATTATGCATTTCCGTTTTAATGTCTGATCGGAAAGTCGTTGAAAAGATCCAGTAGTTGTGTTAAGTAATAAAGTTCGTTTTTCAGGACGGGTGTATTTGCACCCACTCCTTGCTCCGGTCCGGTCCGGGGCTACTAAACCCAAGAGGAGATTCATCTATGCGTACCTACGAAACCATCTACATTGTGCATCCTGAAATTGTCGGGGACGGCTACACTGCCGTTATCGACAAGTTCAAAGGGATTCTCACCGACCAGCAGGCCAACGTCCTGAAAATCGATGAGTGGGGAACCCGCAAGCTTGCCTATACGGTCAAAAAGCAGGGGCGTGGCACTTATGTGCTCATGGCTTATGAGGCTGGCCCTACCGTGATTGCCGAGCTTGAACGGCGGATGAGAATTGATGAGAACATCATCAAGTTCCAGACTATTCTGCTCGAAGGCGGCTATCAGGATACTTCGCTGCCGGCGGAAGGTGTGGAGAACGCCGAGGGATCAGAGGCCGCTGTGGCCGCTGTGGCCGCTGAGACCACCGCTACCGCTGAATAATCCATTTCTGCCGAATCCTGGAGGATATAAATATGAGTTACCAGAAACCTTCCCGTCCCGCTACCCCCCGTCGGCGTTTTACCCGTCGTAAAGGGTGCCGTTTCTGTGGCGACAAGGCGTTGAAAATCGAGTACAAAGAAATTCGCACCCTGCGCTACTTCATTTCCGAACGTGGCAAAATTGTACCTCGCCGGATTTCCGGAAACTGCGCGATTCATCAGCGCCGGGTTACCGAAGCGATCAAGCTGGCCCGCAACATCGCCCTGCTTCCGTTTACTGCTGGCCAATCCGTCGATTAATTGAACAGCGATACTCGGCATCAGCAGACATTGAGCGGAGGACAACAGGCCGTTTTTCAACTTTGTGGCGCGGCTGCAACGTTGTTTCTGCTTTGGGCTTCCGGTGTGCTTGGACCGGTCGGTATACTGCTGGCCATGCTGACGCCGGGTCCGGCGGCGTATGTTCATATGCGTCTGGGCGCTCTGGCCGGTGTTGGTGTGATTCTGCTGACGGCGGGTGTACTTCTCGTTACTTATGGGCCGGCTGGCGTGCTGTTGTATTTGTTGCAGTTCGGTTTGGCTTCATTTGTTCTGCCGCTTTTGCTGCGGCGGAGCATGCCCTGGGATCGGGCGATTGCTTTGTCTACGCTGGCAACCCTGGTTGCCGTTGCGGTGTTTCTGGGCGGATATGCCGTCCGATCCGCCCAGTCACTGGGTGAGCTGGTCGATCAGTATGTTCAAACCGAACTGACCAAGGTTCTGGATGTTTATCAACAGGCCGATCTGAATCCGTCGCAACTTGATGAACTGCAGGCCCTGGCCGGCCGGACTGCTGATTTTCTGCTCCTGGCATATCCGGCTCTGGTGGTTGCCGCAACGGCCGTGCTGATGCTTCTGGTGCTGTTTATCCTGGCCAGGTTTTCGCGGGGCAACTATCTGATTGCCGGCGCTCCTCTCAGCCAGTGGAGGGCCCCGGATGCTCTGGTCTGGTTGCTGATTCTCGGTGGGTTCGGCGCGTTCTTCGCCCAGGGACTGGCTTTTCAGGTGGCGGTAAACCTGCTGACAGTAACGATTCCGATTTACTTTCTGCAAGGTTTTGCCGTGGTTGCGCACTTTTTCCAGCGCAGAGGAGTGGCTCCGGCGCTGCGAGTGCTTGGATATATGATGATGGTCATTGTCAGCCCACTACCGGCAATCATCACCGGAATCGGCATATTCGATTTATGGGTTGATTTCAGAAGCCCAAAAATTAAAAAGTCTTAGATCCTTTTTAGGAGGAGATCAATGAATATCATTCTTACGGAAAATGTGGACGGTCTTGGGACGATTGGCGATATGGTCATTGTCAAGCCCGGTTATGCCAGGAATTACCTGGTCCCTGGAGGTTTTGCCGTTGAGGCCAATACTCGCAACGTCAAAGCACTCGACCATCAGAAGCGCCAGCTTGAGCGCAAGATGCAAAAGCTTACTCAGGCTGCCGAACTGCTGAAGCAGCAGATCGAGGCAGTGACTTGCACTTTTGCTCATCGCGCCGGTGAAGAAGGCAAGCTTTTTGGTTCGGTGACCAGCATGGAAATCGAAGCAAAGCTGGTCGAGTCCGGAATTGAAATCGATCGCAAAAAAATCCAGCTTAACGAGCCGATCAAGGCCCTCGGCGACTTCGAGGTGCCGGTTAAGCTGCAGGCTGGTATCATCGCGACGATCAAGGTTACGGTTACTGCCGCTGATTAAATTGTTTCCCTGGCGGAGCCGGCACGGCTCCGCCAGAACTTACCGGAGTTTCTCCCCGAATGGCTGACGCACCATCGCATCGCCTTCCGCCACAGAGCCTGGAAGGTGAAATGTCCGTGCTTGGCGGCGTTCTCCTCGAAAACGAGGCCTTGAATAAGGCCGTAGAGATTCTGCGTCCTGAGGATTTCTACCGGGAGAGCCATCGCAAGATCTTTAACGCGCTCATCGACCTTTCCGAAAAAGGTGAGCCCGCCGATCTGGTTACCCTGACCGCCGCCCTGCAGAAACGGGGCGATATCGAGTCGGTCGGCGGCAGCACCTATCTCGCCACCCTCGTTGATTACGTTCCCACCGCCGCGAACATCACCTACTACTGCAACATGGTCAAAGAAAAGGCTCTCTCTCGGAACCTGATCCATGTGGCCACCGAAATCGCCACCCGCGGCTATCAAAGCACTGATGTCGAGGCCGATCTGGACTGGGCGGAAAAATCGATCTTTGAAATAGCCGGCTCGAAATCGAAGGCATCCTATTTCTCGACTCGGGAAATCATGAAGGATACCTTCAAGGCCATTGAGAAGCTCTATGAGCGTAAAGAGCTGATCACCGGGATCCCGACCGGATTTGACGATCTCGACGTGATGACGGCCGGACTGCAGGGAGGCGATCTGGTGATCATTGCCGGCCGCCCTTCGATGGGTAAGACCGCTTTTGCGGTGAATATTGTCGAGCATGCCGCAATGCATGCCGAGAATCCTACTGCGGCTATAATCTTTTCGCTGGAGATGGGTAAGGAACAGCTGGTGCAGCGTATGCTCTGTTCGGTTTCCCGCGTCGATGCCAGCCGCCTGCGTACCGGCCATCTTGGCGATTCGGACTGGCCGAAACTGACGAACGGTGCCGGCCTGCTCAGTGAAGCGCCGATCTTTATCGATGACACCCCGAGCATCTCAGTGCTGGAACTACGTGCCAAATCCCGTCGTCTCAAGGCTGAACATAACCTCGGTCTGATTGTTATCGACTATTTGCAGCTGATGCAGGGGAGGAACGCGGAAAGCCGGCAGCAGGAGATTTCCGAGATTTCTCGTTCACTGAAGGCGTTGGCCAAGGAGCTGAACGTTCCCGTGGTTGCTCTTTCGCAGCTCAACCGGTCACTTGAAAACCGGACTGACAAGCGGCCGATCATGGCCGACCTGCGCGAATCCGGCGCGATCGAGCAGGACGCCGACGTCATCATGTTCGTCTACCGGGATTCCGTCTATTGCGATGCCTGTAAGCAGCGGGACAATTCGTGCGATAAGGGGCATGCCAAGGATGCGGAAGTCATTATCGGCAAGCAGCGTAACGGACCGATCGGCACCGTTCATCTGACCTTTCATGGCGAGTACACCCGCTTCGCAAACCAGAGTAAACGAGAAGATTCCTTCTGATTTGAT
>JAQYWA010000185.1 GCA_030145265.1 Desulfuromonas sp.
GCGGTTGGTGGTGCTTTTCGACTGATCCCCTACAAGATCAAAACGTTCGATGATCTGCAACTGCCTCAGGTGGTCAGGGACATCAGCAGCAAGCCGCGCGGACTGGTTCTGGTAACCGGTCCCACCGGCAGCGGCAAATCGACCACCCTGGCGGCGATGATCGACGCTATCAACAGCGAACGTGCCGAACACATCATGACGATCGAGGATCCGGTCGAGTTTCTCCATCCGCATAAAAAATGCCTGGTGAATCAGCGCGAAGTCGGCGCCGACACCCTCTCTTTCAAAAAAGCGCTTAAATATATTCTGCGCCAAGATCCTGACGTCGTGCTGCTCGGCGAACTCCGCGACATGGAGACCATCGAGGCCGCTCTGACCATTGCCGAAACTGGTCACCTCTGCTTCGCCACTTTGCATACCAACTCGTGCGTTCAGACCATCAACCGGATCGTCGACGTCTTTCCGACCAGTCAGCAGCAGCAGATAAGAACCCAGTTGTCCTTCGTCCTTGAAGGGGTACTGTCGCAGACCCTGTTGCCGCACGCCAGCGGCAACGGACGGGTGCTGGCCCTGGAAGTCATGGTTCCCAACATGGCGATCCGCTCGCTGATTCGCGATGACAAGGTGCACCAGATTTATTCGCAGATGCAGATGGGCCAGGATAAATATGCCATGCAGACCATGAATCAGGCACTGTTCATGCTTTACCATAAAAAACTGATCACCATGGATATCGCGCTGTCACGGTCTTCGGAGCCTGATGAACTCAGGCAGATGATCGCCAATCCGGCGGCGGTGCTGCGGCGCCCGGGCCCCGGCGGCCCTCCGCCGCGGAAGTGATTGGTGATAGGTGCTTTTATGATTAGTACAATTAATGCTTTCGCAAACAGTCTTGAGATGGCTAAGTAAAAATTTCGTCATACAAGGCTTAGTGGTTTTTTCAGGGGTGAAGACATACATCAGTTATGTCGAAGTTCTGAAAAACCGCTGTAACGCAGTAGGGCGGACTTTTCGCGACGCCATCACTAATCACCGGTTCCAAATGAGGTAGCTATGCCTAAGTTTTCCTGGGAAGGCAAGAAACGCACCGGCCAGGTGCAGAAGGGTGAAATGGAAGCCCCGAACGAGGCCGCTGTCAACGCGCAGTTGCGTCGCATGGGGATCATGCCGTCCAAGGTCAAGGCCCGTGGCAAAGGGCTCGACATGGATCTGACGATTCCGGGGTTCGAACCCAAGATCACCAGCAAGGATCTGGTGGTTTTTACCCGGCAGTTTGCCACCATGATCGATGCCGGTCTGCCGCTGGTGCAGTGTCTCGATATCCTTGGAAAGCAGCAGGACAATAAAACTTTTAAGAAAATACTCATCAATGTCAAGGATTCGGTAGAGTCGGGCTCGACCTTCGCCGATGCGCTGAAAAAACATCCCAAGGCTTTTGACGAGCTGTATGTCAACCTGGTCGCCGCCGGCGAGATCGGTGGTATTCTCGATACCATTCTCAATCGTCTGGCCGCCTATATCGAAAAGGCTTTGAAACTCAAAAAACAGGTCAAGAGCGCGATGACCTATCCGACCACCATCATCGGGATTGCGTTTGTGGTTATTGCGGTTATTCTGGTTTTTGTTATCCCGGCGTTTGAAAAGATGTTCGCCGATTTCGGTGGAACCTTGCCTCTTCCGACTCAGATAGTTATTAACATAAGTAATTTCATCCAAAAATATATTCTGCTCATTATCGGCGGTATTGTTGGGTCTATATGGGCTTTCAAGCGCATTTACAAAACAGAAAAAGGCCGCGCAGTCATTGACAAGTACGCCCTCAAGGCGCCGATCTTCGGCGTTCTGATCCGCAAAGTTTCAGTGGCCAAGTTCACCCGTACCCTGGGAACCATGATTTCCAGTGGTGTGCCGATTCTCGACGGTCTCGATATCGTGGCCAAGACCGCCGGCAACAAAACCGTGGAAAAGGCCATTTACAAGGTGCGCCAGAGCATCAGTGAAGGCAAAACGATCGCTGAACCGCTGGAGCAGTCCGGTGTTTTCCCCCCCATGGTCTGTCAGATGATCGCCGTCGGCGAACAGTCCGGTGCTATCGATACCATGCTCAACAAGATTGCCGACTTTTACGACGATGAAGTCGATGACGCCGTTGGCAACCTGACCGCCATGATGGAGCCGCTGCTGATGCTCTTTCTCGGGACTACCGTCGGTGGCCTGGTCATCGCCATGTACCTGCCGATCTTTAAGTTGGCCGGTACCGTTGGCGGGTGATGCGCCTGCCGTTTTTCGCCTTACTTACGTCTGAACGGCAGCCCCAGGTATCCAAAAGCCAGCTGCGCTGGTATCTCTTCGCCCGTGCGCTGATTGCCGGCCTGTTTCTGATCGGGGCGGTGTTATTCCAGTTGCGCAGCGGCCGCAATGCCGTCTCTCCTGTTCTGTCGTTTCTTTATCTGCTCGGCGGATTGTCCTGTCTGCAGGTGATGGTTTCGGCGGCGCTGCTACGGCATCTTCGTTTCCTGCGTTGCTTTGTGCAGGTTCAAATTATCTGGGACCTGCTCCTCGCCTCGGCTCTCGTATACGTTACTGGCGGCATCGAGAGTATCTTTTCCTTCCTGTATATTTTCGTCATCATCAGTTCCAGCCTGTTTCTGGGCCGGCGCGATATTCTGTTTGTGGCATCGGCCTCGTCCATACTTTACGGCAGCCTGCTCGATCTGCAGTATTACGGTTATCTCCCTTATTTCGGGGGGGGGCTTGTTCCGATAATCGACGGAACTGCGTTTTTCTACGCGGTTTTCGTTAATGTTCTGGCTTTTTTCTGCACCGCATTTCTCAGCGCCATTCTGGTAAGCCGCTTGCGGCGCAGCGAAGAAGCCCTTGAAAAACGGGAATTCGACCTCGAAGAACTGGAAAGTCTCAATCGGACGATTCTGGCCAACGTTACCAGCGGCCTGATGATCATCAATCCGCAGGGGAAAATCCGCTCGTTCAACCAGGCTGCCAGTAAAATTACCGGGCTGTCTTTGGCTGACGTCTATAATCGCGATATACGCCAGTTGTTCCCGGATTTCGAGGTGTTCAATGAATCCGGCTTTGTGCTGGTCAGCCGCTGCGAGGGGGCTTTTACTGATGCCGAGGAGAAAACGCTCACCCTGGGGTACGCTTCGTCCCTGGTCAAGGATCCCCAGGAGCAGACCCTGGGACTGCTGGTGACTTTTCAGGACCTTACTGATTTCAAACTCATGGAAGATCAACTGAAGCGGGCTGACCGACTGGCTGCTGTCGGTCGCCTGGCATCCGGTATGGCGCATGAAATCCGCAACCCGCTGGCGTCGATCAGCGGCAGCGCCCAGTTGCTGATCGAAGGCAAGAACCTTATTGAGTCGGAACAGCGGCTGATGCAAATCATCGTCAAGGAAGCGGACCGGTTGAATGTGTTGCTGACCGATTTCCTGGTCTACGCCCGACCCCGGCCATCAGAGCGTGAAAATGTCGATATCCCGGTGCTTTTGGATGAGCTTGCTGAAATGCTCACCGGTGACAATCGCTTTGGCAATCTGAACATCAGCCGGCAATATCCGTCGCGCTTCATTCAACATGTCGATCGTCAGCAGTTTCGCCAGGCCTTGTGGAATCTGGCGATCAATGCGGCCGAAGTGATGCTCGATGGAGGCACTCTCACCCTTGGGTGCGAGGCGGAGACTTCGGCGATTTATGTGGAAGATACCGGACCCGGGATCCCCGAGAAGGTGCGCGGTCGGATTTTTGAGCCGTTTTTCACGACCAAGGACAAAGGCTCCGGTCTCGGACTGGCCACCGTGTATGCGATTGTTGAAGGGCACGGCGGCACCATCAGGGTGACGGACGGTGTTCAGGGAGGAACCCGATTTACCATCTGTTTAAACCCTAAAAAAGCAGACATCACCACGGAAACACAGACAAAGCAAGTCAAGGGCTGATTTAAACGCAATGTCGCAAGGGCGCAGGGTAAAAGCTTATAGAAACAGCTTGTCCTTTTTGTTTTCTTTGCGTCTCTGCGACTTTGCGTTGAGACCTTTGTTTCCATTTGTTCCCAGGATTCTACTATGACCAGCGAAACGAACAAAAACCGCATTCTGATCGTTGACGATGAAGAAAGCATGCGGGAATTTCTTTCCATCATGCTGCACGGCGAGGGATATCTTGTCGATGCCGTCAGCGATGGGCAGCAGGCGGTTGATCGCCTGAAGGCCTGCGCTTACGATCTGGTGATCAGCGACATCAAGATGCCGCGTCTGACCGGGTTTCAGCTGTTGTCTCACATCAAGGAGCGCTTTCCTGAAACCGCGGTAATCATGATTACCGCCTTTTCGACGACCGAAGAAGCGGTCGAGGCGATGAAAAACGGGGCTTACGATTACATCATCAAGCCGTTCAAAAACGATGAAATCCGGCTGGTGGTGCAGAATGCTTTAGAACGCCAGGCGCTGCGGCAGGAAAATCTGCAGCTCAAAAAAGAACTGGGCAAACGCTTCTCCTTTGGCAGTCTGATCGGCAAGAGCAAGCCTATGCAGGAGGTCTACGACCTGATCGAAAAGGTGGCCGGCAGTAAGGCCAATGTCATGATCACCGGGGAAAGCGGCACCGGCAAGGAGCTGGTGGCTCGGGCCATCCATTATAACAGCGACCGCCGCGACAAGCAGATCGTTCCC
>JAQYWA010000186.1 GCA_030145265.1 Desulfuromonas sp.
TTGTCCTCGGCTTTTTTCTGCAGGTACTGTATCCGAATGCCAGCCAGGCGCTGGTTCTGGAAAAGGACACGGTCTGGCAGGGGACGGTACAGGTCGAAGAAGAAGTGGTGGTCGCTTTCGGCGCCACCCTGCTGATTCAGCCCGGCACCAGGGTCCTTTTTGCCCGCGAGGGAGCGGTGCCGCCGGTCCGGTTGACGGTGCTTGGCAAGTTGGTGGCGCAGGGAACGCCGGAGGCGCCGATCCTGTTTACTTCGGAGGCCGACCAACCCGAGGTTGGAGACTGGTCCGGGCTGGTTTTTGAAAACAACATCCAGACTGTTGTCAGCCGGATGCGTTATTGCCGTATTGAATATGCTGACACGGCCATCAGCGGAACGCTGGCGTCCCTAGTGGTCGAGGATAGCCGGTTGCAGCACAATCGGACCGCGCTGCTCGGGCAGAAGAAATTTTCCGGCGGTATGTTCAACTGCGATATCGTTGACAACGAAAGCGGTTGCCAGTTTCTTCAGAGTTCCGGTTTTCGCCTCGAAAACTGCCGTATTTCCCGCAACCGCGGCGATGGCATTTTCTGTAATCTGAACAGTTCTCCACAGATCTCCAATTGCGAAATAACCGAGAATGGCGAAGCGGGCATCCGCTGCCTGCTCGGCGCCTCGCCGCAGATCGACGGCAGTCTCGTGCGTGGCAATCGCACCGGAATCTATGCCGAGATGAAAAGTCATCCGCAACTGTACGGTAACGATATTCTCGCCAACGAAACTGGGATTCACTCCGAAAAGCTGGTGGCACCGATGGTTGTCGGCAACCGGATTGCTGACAACGACGTAGGCATTTATTGCAATTACTCCGGTTATCCGCTGATCCGAGAAAATAATTTTGCGCAGAATCGCCAATTTGCCATAGTGCTGGGGGACAACCAGTCGCGGGTGGTCGATCGTCTGCTGCCGGCGGCCAAGAGCCGTAAACTGATGCAAAGCGGCGAGGATCTGCCGGTAAAACCGCAGGTGCTGGCCGAAGAGAAAGTCGTCGAGGACGAGGATTTCGAGATTCTGTTCGATGTCCGTGAAAATTGGTGGGGAGAAACAGCGACCGCGCAGATGCAGTCTCTTGCCGGGGCCGGGAACGTGGATATTTTCGAGGATGTCTTCGACAAGCCCGACACTGAGTACCAGGGGAAAACATATCCCCGCGACGAGGTGGTTTATGCCTCCTGGGCCGTGCAGTCCTATGCGGCGGCCGGTCGCCAGGTCAAGCCTTATGCGGGGATTGGCGGCAAGGTGGTGATGGACGGCAAGCCCGTATCCGATGCCCGGGTTCACGTTTTCCGCGAAGCGTCCGCTGATTTTCATGGTGAGGGATTCACCTTTTCGGCGCCGACCGACCGGGATGGCCGTTTCTCGTTGCATTTGGCGCCGGGGCGTTATTACCTGGTCACGAAGAAAACGGCGGCCGGCTTTCCCGAAACAAAACCGATTACGGGCGATCTGTTCGGCTATTATGGCGGCAATCCGGTGACTGTGGAGGCGGGCGCGGAAGTTGCCATCAATCTGCAAGTGCTTGAGGTTTCGTCGATCCGTTCAGCGCCGGCGGATGAAGCCGGATTGACGATGCTGGAGGGGCAGGTGAGCGGCCCCGATGGCCCCTTGGCCGGAGTGAAAATCTACCTGTACCCGGATGCGTCCAGCGGATTTCGCGGTCCTGACCTGTTTGGCCCGCAGGGCGCGGTTCCCGGCGGTACCGATGAACAGGGACATTTTGCAGTGGATGTCCCGCCGGGGAGCTACTACCTGGTGGCCACCCGACGTCAGGACGGGCAACTTGGTCCGTTGCAGGTCGGCGACCTGTTCGGCTTTGCAGCGGCTAATCCGCTGACCCTTGACGAGGGGCAAAAGGTTTTGGTCAGTCTGCGCATGGTGGAAAAGCACCGGGCGCAGAAAAATGCCCGGCTTTCCGGCGACCGCCTGGCCGGCATTCGCGGGGCGATCAAGGATGAGGCGGGGAGGGGACCGGCCGGAGTTTATGCCTTCGCTTTCAACGAACCGTACCCGGTCGGGACGATTCCGCCGTTCCGCTCGATGCCGGTGAATGAAACCGGCGAGTTCGTGCTTCCCCTGTCCGGACCCGGAACCTATTATATCGGGGCCCGCAGTGGTTACGGCGGTCCGCCCTTGCCAGGCGAATGGCACAGCTTTCACGGCGACGCCCAGTTGCAGCGCATCGAGGTCGGCAACGATGGCCAGGCTGGTCCGGTCCAGCTTGTCGTGAGGCGGATGGAATGAAACGATTTATTTCAAGAGGATTATTGGGATGTCTGGCGGTTCTGCTTGCCGCGGCGGTAGCGAATGCTGAGGTTAGTGGCCCGCCCAGAATCGTTTCTCTGTCTCCCGGATTGACCGAGATTTTTTTCGCCATTGGTGCCCAGGATCGCCTGGCGGGGGTTTCCCGGCAATGTGATTATCCGCTCGCTGCCCGGCTCAAACCCAAGTGCGGTGATTTCAATCATCCGGATATGGCCGGCATTATCGGGGCCGACGCCGAGTTGGTGCTCTTCAGCGAACAGGTTCGGGAGGCCGAACTTGCTGGCTTGGCTGACGCCGGGATGCAGGCCAGGATTTTCCCTGCCCGAAGTGCCGACGAGGTTATCCAGTCGATCTTCGCTATCGGTGAATTGACCGGCAAGGTTGAACGAGCCCGACTTCTGGTCGAAGCACTGCAGGCCGAGATGGACCGGATCAGCGCCCTTGTCGGCCACCTGCCGGAAAACCAGCGGCCCCGCGTCTACCTTGAGGTTGACGGCCCCCAGGTCCTCTACAGCGTCGGTCGTGACTCCTTCATGTCTGACTTGATCGAGCGGGCCGGCGGGCAAAATATCTTCGCAAGCAGACCGCTGCCTTACCTGTCGGTTTCATCGCAGGAGGTGGTGCAGGTCGATCCCCAGGTCATATTGCTTGATCATCCTTTTCAGTACAAGGTGGGAGTTGCCAAGCGAGACGGATGGGGCGATGTCAGCGCGGTTGTCGGCGGGCGGGTTTTCGACGCCACCGATTTCGACATGATCGTGATCAACCGCCCGGGGCCGCGACTGGCTGAAGCGCTTATGGAAATGGCCCGGATGTTTCACCCGGAGGTGTTTGATGCCCAGAAAACTGATTAGTGACCCGGTCATCGTACTCGAACGAGTCAGTCGTACCTTCGATCAAAAGTGTGTGGTCGACGGCGTTAGCCTGGCGATCGGCCGGGGCAGCGGTTTCGGTCTGCTCGGGTCGAACGGGGCCGGCAAGTCGACGACCCTGAAAATGATCTACGGCAGCCTGCGCCCGAGCGCCGGTCGGATTCTGGTCAACGGCATGGACGTGGTTCGCCAACCGCGCCAGGTCAGGCGGCAGCTTGGTATCGTTCCGCAGGACGATCTGCTTGATAGCGACCTGGGGGTTTACGACAATCTGCTGTTTCATGCTCGCTATGCTGGTATTTCCGGCCGCAAGGCCCATCTCCGGGCCCAGCAATTACTTGAAAGCATGGAACTGGATTCTTATGCTGATATGATGATCGGTCAGCTTTCAAGCGGTCTGCGTCGTCGCCTGGTACTGGCCCGGGCCCTGCTGTGTGCGCCCTTGATCCTGGTGCTCGATGAGCCGACCCGTGGTCTTGATCGGGACAGCCGCCAGCTTTACCTGGATAAGCTGCGGCAGCTCAAAGGGGAGGGGATGACCCTGCTGGTCGCTACCCACCTGGCCGAAGAACTTGAAGCGGTGTGCGATCGGGCGGCGATCATGGATCAGGGCCGCCTGGTCGAAAATGGCTCCTTTTCGGATATCTGCAAGGTGGCGGAAAGGCACAACATCCCCATGAGCGAAGGCAGGGCCGCCCCATGCTGACAAGCCGGCTTGCAGAACTAGTTTCCGTCAGCGGGCCGCGCTGGGTCTGGCTGCGCAACGCCCGGGTCTGGTCCCGCAACTGGAAAACCAGCTTGGTCGGGACCATCGGTGAACCGCTCTTCTATTTTCTTGGGCTCGGCTACGGTTTGAGCACCATCGTTCCCCCCATCGGCGGCCACTCCTACCTGCATTACGTCGTCCCCGGCCTGATGTTGTCCGCTGTCATGCACAGCACCACCATCGAGGCGACCTACAGCACCTTTTCCAAGATGGAGCATCAGCAGATACACGCCAGCATGACCCTGGCTCCGCTGACCTTCGAAGAGATTGTACTGGGCGAAATGCTCTGGGCGGTGACCAAGGGGCTGATCAGTGGCATCACGGTGCTGCTGCTGGCTTTTCTGACCGGGGTGGTTCCGCCCTGGCCGGGGATTCTACTGGTTGGTCTGCTGCTCTTGGCCGGAGTCATCTTCGCCAGCCTCGGTATGATCGTCACGGCTCTGGCGAAAGCCTACGATTCATTCAACTACTACTTCACCCTGGTGATCTCGCCAATGTTCTTCTTCTCCGGAATTTTTTTCCCGGTGGACGGCCTCGGCACCTGGGCCGGTGTGATCTCCTGGTTTTTTCCCCTGACTCATCTGGTTGCCGTGTCGCGAATTTTATGTCATGGCACGCAGGGAGCGCTTTTACCGGAATTATTGTGGCTGACGTTTTTTGCCTTGCTGGTTTTTTCGGGCGCGGTCAAGCTCATGGCCAGGCGTTTTCTCCCCTGATCTCGGAGATTCGAATGGAAAAA
>JAQYWA010000187.1 GCA_030145265.1 Desulfuromonas sp.
TCTCAATGTGCATCTCAACCGTGATCCCGAGGCGATAGCGGCTGAGGCGGGGCTGGGCCGCAAGGTTGTTCTGGTCTGCGAATTCAATCGCTGCGTCAACGGATTTTTGGTTGATGGCGTCAACCAGATCCATCGGATCTCCGGGCAAAATATTCAACCTCTATCGACCGTGATCGGCCGATACAAACCACGATTTACCGGCAGCTTCAATATCGACGGGCGAGAAATCCTTGTTGTCGACCTCGAACATATCGTCGCCGAGCTCGATCCCGAGGCAGGCTTATCGTATCTCCCTTCGCAGGAAGATGAGGCCGCCGGGGCCGAGTCAGAACTCAGCCTGGTGGAGCGACGCGGTCAGCAGCGCCTGTTTATCGCTGAAGATTCGGCGATCATTCGTGACAGCATTGTCCGGCTCTTGTCGATTGCCGGATACATCCAGGTTTCTTCGTTTGTCGACGGAAAGGAGTGCTACCAGGAAATCATGAAACTGAAGCGTCAGTTGGCCAACGGGGATAATGCTTTGGGCCAAAGTTTTGACTTGCTGATTTCCGATATCGAGATGCCCAAGATGGACGGCCTGACTCTCTGCCGGCGTATCAAGGAAGATTCGGTGCTGAAGACTATTCCAGTCATCATGTTCTCGTCCCTGATTACTGAGCAAATGGTACACCACTGCAATCAGGTTGGCGCCGATGGCTACATGAGCAAGCCACAGATTAACGAACTAGTTAAAATGATAGATAATTTTCTGCTGAAATAATCCCCTGAAATTATGGTTTTCACAGGCGCCCTGGTCTTCCCCGTTGCGGGCTCCCAGGGCGTTTTTGTTGGAGCAGGGTCAATAATCCCTGCCTTGAGCGGGAGAAGGTCGGTGCCGAACACCCGAACGTTGGGGTAACTAAGCAGGGCGGCCGCTGCCACTTGCTCAGAAGAGACGCTCAGAGTGTTAAGCCAGGTGAAAGCAGGAGATTAGAGAAATAAATATACATACGATGAGTGTTTTTTTAGAATAAAGATCTTGGCACACGGAGTGCATATAAACTTTAGAATTCTTTTGCTTATTTCAGCGCGGATGGCTCAAATTTTTATGCTGCCGGTCATTGTGATTATCTCGTTTCTTTTCGGCAGCGTTGCCGGTTTTATCATGCATCGCTCCGATTTTTGCTTGGCTGGTATGTTTCGGGATCTGTTTCTGTTCCGTAGCGTCGCCATGTTGCGGGTGCTGATGCTGCTGATCGTGGCCAGCATGGTGCTGATTGAGCTGGCTCGTCTTGCGGGACTGGTGCAGTTGCCATTTCCGCTCTTTGGTCCCCCTTCGTTGATTAATCCTGTCGGTGGAACGCTGTTCGGGGTCGGGATGGTGTTGGCCGGCGGTTGTGTGGTCGGTACGCTGTATAAAATGGGTGCGGGGAGTCTGCCGAGCCTGCTGGCGTTCGTCGGATTACTCGCCGGCAGTGCGCTTTATGCCGAGTTTCATCCCTGGTGGGCGCAGTTGTCCCGCGCGACCAGGCTTTCATCCCAGGTCACCCTGCCGCAGATGCTGGGAATTTCTCCCACTCTGCCGGTGTCGGTGACCGTCGTCGTCGCTGCTTTTTTTCTCCGGCGCTGGTTCCGGTCGGGGCAAATGAGTCAACCGGCTTTCGCCGAAGGTTACCTGCAGCCCTGGAAGGCGGCGCTGGGGTTGGCGGTACTGGGACTGGGCTCGATTCTGCTGGTTGGCATGCCGTTCGGGATCACCACCGCGTATGCCAAGATGGGCGGTTTTCTCGAAAGCCTGCTGTTTCCTCGGCACGTTGCGGAGCTGACATATTTAGCGGCCAAGCCGCTTCAGTTTACTCATCCTTTATTGGGTTTTTCGTTGCAGGGCGGGCCCGGTCCAAGGTTGGACGGTATCGCCGTGGTGCAATTCCCGGTTATTTTCGGGATTCTGCTCGGGGCTGCTTTTTCGGCCGTGCGGTTGGGTGAATGGAGGTTGTACGCAAAAGTGCCATTAAGACAGTGCCTTTGGGCCCTCTTTGGTGGTATTCTCATGGGGCTGGCCGCGAGGATGGCACCGGCCTGTAATGTCTGGCATCTCATGGGAGGCGCGCCGATACTCGCTGGTCAGAGTCTGCTGTTTATCGCGGGACTCTTTCCGGGGGCCTGGATCGGTAGCCGGATTCTGGTCAGATACGTCGTTTAATTTGGGGGGAAGATGGAGGGCAAGTACATCGAACAGCGGGAATTTGATATTCGCGGACAGGTCTGTCCTTCGACCCTGCTGACGACGCTGAGGGAGATTAACCGCAACCAGAAGGCACTCAAGGCCGGGGGAATGCGCCTCGCGATCAAGACCGATGCGCGCGAGGCCACAGCGACCATCCCGCAGATGGTGAAGGACATGGGCTACTCGGTCATCGTGGTAAAAAAGGACGGCTATTACTGCATCATGGTCGGTAAAGATGAGTGAACATGTCTGATAAAGAACTCGCACAATATCCCGGTGACCGGGAGGTGGATTCCCTGCGCGTCGAAATCGAGCGCCTGCGGCAAGAAAACTGCTCGCTCCGCGACTGGCAGCAGAAGAGTATCCACTACATCCGCGACAAGGTCGACCAGTTGCTGGGGGTGGTTGGCACCTCGGCCCTGCGTCCCGAGGAGCTGGACGATGACATGCTGCTCAATCTCGACCCAATCGGCATTGTCAGCGACACCTTCGTGCAGATTCTCGAAAACCTGCGGCAAACCAACGAAGAACTCTCTCTGGCGAAAAATGAACTGGACGCCATTTTTCATGCCGCCGGCAACGGCATCATGGTGATGAACACCGCCGGCGAGGTGATTTCCTGCAACACCAAGCTCCAGGAGCTCTTCCTCGATGACGGCGACCAGCTGATTGGCCACTGCTGTTCCGAAAAAATCTGTACTCCCGAGGCTCGCAGCGAAGCCTGCGTGTTCGACATGGTCATGCAGCAGGGGCAGCCCGTGACCCGGCGCAACTGGCAGTCGCGCGGGCGCCATTACGACGTGATCGGCGCCCCGATCAAAAACAGGTCAGGGGACATTGCCCAGATCGTCCTGGTGTACAACGATATCACCGAGCGCACGTGCAACGAACAGGCGCTGGCCGAGGCCAATACCCGTCTCGACACCATCGTCAATTCGGTGCTGGCCGGGATTCTGCTGATCGACGCGGAAACTCAGCGCATCGTCGATGCCAACCGCAAGGCGATCGAGATGATCGGCGAGCCGGTTGATAACATTCTCGGTGCCGAATGTATGGAGTACCTTTGTCCAGAGAGTCATGACGGCTGTCCGATTCTCGATCAAGGCCTGACTTTTGCGACCCGTGAGTGTGAAATCCGGCGCCGGGATGGGACGGAAATCCCCATCTTTAAATCGGTATCGACCGTTGTTCTCGACGGCCGGAATTATCTGCTGGAGAGTTTCGTCGATATCACCGACCGCAAGGCGGCCGAAGCGTCGGTGCGGGAGGCCCTGGCGACGGCCGAGGATGCCCGGGCCAAGATGGACGGCATTCTGCAGTCGGTGGCCGATCCCCTGATCGTTACCGACCCCATTCACCGGATCATCATGATGAACCGGGCCGCCGAAGAACTGCTGGGTATCTGCCTGTTAGAATCGCTCGGGCTGCCGCTGGAGGATGTTATTTCCGATGAGCGGCTGCTTGAGGAGCTTCAGGATTCGTTGTCCACGGAGAACCATGGTGGGCGGGTCGATTTTTCCCTGCCGGCACTCGATGGCGGCGAGATGATTTTTCAGGGGCGGACCTCCGCCCTCTGTGACCAGGAAGGACGGGTGACCGGCATGATCACCATCATGCAGAACGTGACCCGCGACCGTGAGATCGACCGTATGAAGTCCGAGTTCGTTTCCACCGCGGCCCACGAACTGCAGACCCCGCTGGCCGCCATCATCGGATTTTCCGAACTGCTGCTGTCGCAAAGGGGGGAGCTGTCTGCCGAGGTCGAGCAGGAGAGCTTGACGTACATTTTCGACAAGGCCGATCTGCTATCAAAGATCGTCGACGACCTGCTCGATATCAGTCGCATCGAGTCGGGTCGTCCGCTTGAGATTTTTGTCGATAGTTTCAACCTCAATAATCTGGTCGAACAGGTGGTCAGGCCGTATCGGACCCGGCAGGGGCCGCATCTGTTCGAGGTCTATCTCCCCGAAGAACCGATCTCGATCATTGCCGACAAGCGCAAGCTCGAACAGATTCTGGACAATATCCTCAGCAATGCTTTCAAATACTCGCCCCAGGGCGACCTGGTTCGGCTGTCGGTTCGCTGCGACGAAGTCCGCTGTCAGGTCTCGGTCGAGGATCAGGGGCTTGGCATGACCGCCGAGCAGAAGAACCGGGTGTTCGACAAGTTCTATCGCGGCGATGCTTCCAATACCTCGATTTGCGGTACCGGCTTGGGGATGAGCATCACCCAGCACTTCGTCGAGGCCCATGGCGGCCGTATCTGGGTCGACAGCGAACCTGGTCAGGGCACCAAGGTCAGCTTCGAGATCCCGGTGCGCCCCAAGGATATGGCGGGACATTTTGTGTATTCAGGGCGCCCTGACGGCGACTGAAGGTAGCGATCGGACGCAAAAAAAGGGACCCGCTGTAAAGCCGGTCCCTTTTGCTTTTTTTTGGTTGCGGGGGAAGGATTTGAACCT
>JAQYWA010000188.1 GCA_030145265.1 Desulfuromonas sp.
GCCGGCCCGGGAGGGGTTTTGACCTCATTTACCGGCGGCATCCAGGAACTTACCGAAAGCACCGCCAAAACCCTGGCTGGCGAAGTGCGCACCGGCGCGTCAGTTACTGCCATTGTCCGCAAGGACGGAGGTTTCGAGCTGCAGTTTGACGACGGCTCGACCCTTGACGCCGAGATTGTGGTTAGCGCCGCTCCGGCCCATGCCCTGGCGGGGATGGTCGAAGGGCTCGATGCGGCGATGGCTACGACCCTGCGCGAGATCCCCTACGCGACCATGAACGTGGTCTGCTTCGGTTACCAGCGGGACAAGATATTCCGAGATCTTGACGGCTTCGGTTACCTGATCCCGAAAAAAGAAGGTAAGTCGATTCTCGGCACCCTGTGGGATTCGAGCATCTTCCCCAACCGGGCCCCCGAAGGGCAGGTGCTGCTGCGCTCGATGATGGGCGGGGCGACCAACCCCACTGCCATTAATCTCAGCGACGAAGAAGTCAAAAAACGGGTTATGACCGATCTCCGCGAAATTATGGGGATCACCGAAGCGCCCGACTTTGTCCGTATTTTTCGCCATGAAAAGGCGATTCCCCAGTACACCTCCGGTCACGGCCAGCGTTTGTTGGCCCTCGACGAGCGGTTGAACGGCTCTCCCGGCCTGTTCTTCACCGGCAACGCTTTCTCCGGCGTCGGTCTCAACGACTGCGTCAACGCATCCAACCAGATTGCCGAGCGGGTGCTCGACTTCATGCGTCAGCGCAGCGCCTGAGTCCCCCTGAAACTTAGAGACTCACCATAATGAAACGGCCGAGGCCGGGCAAATAGCCCGGCCTCGGCCGTTTTTATTGACAATCGGTCGTGCCGGATTACCGGGACAGCCCGTTTTTGCAGAACTTTTCGAATTCATCATACGGCAGCGGACGGCTGAAGAGAAATCCCTGTCCCTGGAGGCAGCCGCGCTGAATCAGGAAGCGGACCTGGTCTTCGGTTTCCACGCCCTCTGCGATAACCTGGAGATCCATGTTTTTGGTCAGGGCGATGATTGAGGCGACAATGGCGGCATCGTTTTCATCGGTGGCGATGTCGTTGACGAAGGAGCGGTCGATTTTGAGCTTCGATATGGGGAACCGTTTGAGGTAGCTCAGTGACGAATAGCCGGTGCCGAAGTCGTCGATAGCCAGCTGAAAGCCCCTGGCTTTAAGGTCGGTCAGGGTCATGATCGTGTCGTCGACGTTCTCCATGACGACGCTTTCGGTGATTTCGAGTTCGATCCACTTCGGATCGAGACCGGACTTTTCCACGATGGCCGCCAGCATCTCGACAAAGTCCGGTTGTTTGAACTGGCGGCCCGAAATGTTGACCGCGATGGGGATCGGCTGGAAGCCCTGCTCCTGCCAACGCCGAGCCTGGGCGCAGGCGGTCTGCAGCACCCAGCGGCCGATTGGGACGATCAGCCCGGTCTCTTCGGCCAGCGGGATGAAATCGACGGGGGAGATCATCCCCCGTTCGGGGTCCTGCCAGCGGATCAGGGCCTCGGCGCCGATCACCCTGCGGCTGGCCAGGTCGATCTGCGGCTGGTAATGGAGCACCAGTTGGTTCTGCTCGATGGCTCGGCGCAGTCTGCTTTCGAGCAGCAGAAATTCGTGGGTGCGGGCGTTCATGTCGGCGGTGTAGAAGGTGTGGGTATTGCGCCCCTGGGCTTTGGCTCGATACATGGCGACGTCGGCTGAACTCAGGAGCGACTCGGCATCCCGGCCGTCGTTGGGGTAGAGGCTGATGCCGATGCTCGACGTTATGTACAGTTCGTGTTCGCCAACCTGGGCCACCTCAGCCAGTGCGTTTTGAATTTTTTGGGCAAACAGCGCCACTTTTTCAATTTGCTCGATTTGTTCAAGAATAATGACAAACTCGTCACCGCCGAAACGGGCGGCTGTGTCTGTTTGGCGTTTGCAGTCATTGATGCGCTGGGCCATTTGCAGCAGCAGCTCATCGCCGACATCGTGGCCGAGGGAATCGTTGATGTTCTTGAACCTGTCCAGGTCGAGCAGCAGCACCGCGAGCTGTTGCTGCGGGCGTTCGGCTTTGCCGATCGCGTGGTCCAGGCGGTTCTGCAACGACATCCGGTTGGGCAGGCCGGTCAGCGTGTCGTGATGAGCCAGGTAGTTGAGGTGCAGCTCTTTTTCCTGCAGGCTGTCCTCATCGGCCTTGCGCTGGGTGATGTCCTCCTTGACGGCAACGAAATGGGTGATGTTGCCCTCCGGGTCGCGAACGGGCGAGATGGTCGCCTGTTCCCAGTAAAAATCGCCATCCTTCTTTTTATTTAGAAACTCTCCGCGCCACTCTTGGCCATGAATGATGGTTTCCCATAGTTTGCAGTATTCCTCAGGGGGAGTGTGCCCGGTTTTCAGGATGCTCGGATTTTTCCCGATTACCTCTTCGCTGCTGTAGCCGGTGAGAGTGGTGAACTTCGGGTTGACATATTCGACAACCCCGTTGCGATCGGTGATCATGACGCTGGTCGGACTCTGTTCCACCGCCTGCCCCAGTTTGCTCAACTGTTCGAGGGCGTGGTGCTGAGCGGTCTGGTCTTCCAGAGTTTCAATGATCGCCATGATTTTGCCCTGGCTGTTTCGAATCGGCGCAGCGCTGAAGAGGATGTAACGGTCTATGCCATTGAGGCCGGTTACCCAGTTTTCTGTCTGCAGCCCACCGGGAACGAGCTGCGAGGGTGAATGGTTTTTGTACAGTGAGGCCAGCTTGTCCTGGTCGCCATCGAGAATGATGTCTGAAAGGCAGGGCCGGCATTCGGGGTAGAATGCCTGCCAGTGGTTGGTGGTGCCGAGTATCGAGTCTGCCTGAATTCCGGTTAATTCTTCACAGGCCTGATTCCAGGCCACGATCTTGTGTTCCGTGTTGATGACGAAGGTCGGCACGGTGGAGTTCTGCACCAGGCTGTCGGAAAACTCCTTCTGGTCCCTCAGTTGTTCCTTGGCCTGTATGTGGTCGGTGATGTCGAGGAAGGTGCCGAGCAACCCGCCGATGCTGCCGTCGATGTTGTAGAAGAGCGCCTTGTAAAAGATGACGTTGCGTTGGGTGCCATCAGGGTAGGTGACTGCGCTTTCGTAGGTTTGGACCGTTTTCTGCTGAAGTAGTTCCCGGTCGGCCTGGTCATAGGTCGAAGCCAGGTCGGGCGAGGAAATTTCAAAGACACTTTTGCCGATCAGATCGTTTCGGCAGATGCCGATGAACGATTCGAAGGCCTTGTTGCACCCGAGGTACCTGAGTTCGGCGTCTTTGAAAAAAACCGGGTTCGGCAAAGTGTCAACGAGCACCTGCATGAAGTTCAACTGGTCTTTGAGGGCCTGTTTGTGCTGGCTCATGGCTTCGAGCATCTGGTTGAAGGTTCGGGCCAGGGTGCCGATTTCATCGCGGGTGGTTATGGGAATTGGCGCCAGGATTTCATCGGCCAGCGACAGACTGCCGACGTGTCGGATGGCCCGATGCAGAGGCCGGGTCTGATGTTTTACGAATCGGGACACCAGCAGGATGGCCAGCAGAACCGCGGCCACCAGGGTCGGCCAGAAAAGGGCTCGCGCCCGAGTCAGCGGGGCGAAGGCCTCGTCGACCGGGTAGTTGGCAGCGAGTATCCAGCCGGTTGATTTCAGCCGTTTGAAGGAGACCAGTACGTGAAGCCCGCGGGAATTAAATGTTTCAATGGTTCCCTCGAAGCCGTCCAGGGCTTTTTCAAGGCCCTGGTTGGCTCCCGGCGGGATATCGTTCGGCTTCATGATTCGGGTGATGTCCGGGTGAACGATAAGCCGACGGCTGTTGTTGAAAATATACAGGTAGCCGCCCCGGCCGATTTTTTTGATGGTTGGGATGCGGCCCAGGAAGTTTTCTTTAAGCAGATCGATGCTGCCGGAAAGGACCCCGCAGATCTGGCCGCTGCTGTCGCTCAGCGGGGCGGTAAACATCAGGATCGGGTGCTGATGGTTCTGGACAGACTTGAATGGTTCGGAAATCTGCGCTCGGCCCGTGGTCAGGGTTTTTTTGAAATAGTCGCGGAAAGAAAAATCTCTACCGAGCATTTCGGGCTGCATCGGGGTGCTTGTTTGCAGCACTCCCTTCGGAGAAAAGAAATACAGGCCGTTGTCGAAGATGAGCTGGGTGTCGATGCGGTTGTCGAGAATCTGCTGGATGTTTTCCGGAGTGTCGGCTAGGGCAGGGGGAATGGTTTGGGCGACTGCGGATAACTGCCTCTGGGCCGTAAGGAGCTTCTGGTCGATTTCGTCGGCCAGGGCCGAGACCAGGGTGAACTGCTGATTTGAAACTGATTCTTTGAACTGGTTTTCGAAATAAGCCTGACCGACCAGGGCGATCGCGCACAGATAGACCGTCACCAGCAGAGACACCGCCAGGGTGATTTTGGAGGTCAGGCTGAACCGGGTCGCAGTCAGTTTTTTTTCTGAAGACGGAGAATGCACGCGGCACCTTGCCCATAGGCATGAAGGACGATTGGGCCGTCAGGTTATTGCCGGATCAGTACCACGGTTTCGTTGGGCAGCGGATCGAGTTCATGATTGTGCATGACTGTGTTTTTGACTGGTGTCGAAAAAATGACGCACGGGGCATCGCCGGTTAGGACTTTGCCTTAACTG
>JAQYWA010000189.1 GCA_030145265.1 Desulfuromonas sp.
CTTGACTCGGACGAAATCAGCGACACCGAGAACCTGGCAAATATGGCGAATCCCGTTATGGCCGCCATGTCCACCCCCGACCCTGATTTTAAGTGCACCGAACGGCTGATCGATGTCGTCATGGACCACGACCAGATCTTCCGGCGTCAGCTTGAGCGCTTTAAACGCCGAACCGACACTGGCACCGCTGAGATTCATGAACGTCTGAGGCAGAAGCAGGGTCGACTCCTGACCGGCCACTCGACCGACCCCGTAGATCCCCTGATGTCCCTTTTTCTTCAACTGGACACCACAGCTGTCCGCAACTTTCCGGACGACCACGAAACCAATATTGTGGCGCGTCCCTGCGTACCTGTCGCCAGGATTGCCCAGCCCGACAATGAGCTTCAAAACAGCCTCGCTCAGTCCTCTTCAGTCGCTTCGATCTCTTCCTCGGCTTCGACCTCTTCTTCCTTGTGGCCGGTGCAGGTAATAACCGTGAAATTGACATCCTGCGGCAATTCGACGCCAGCCGGAAGAACCAGATCGGCAACATGCAGAACGTCACCGATCGTCATCGCCGTCACGTCCACATCGATCGAACCGGGGATCGCGTTGGGCAGACAGACAACTTCAAGCTCCTTGCGGATGACCTGGAGACTGCCACCGATCTTTTCACCTTCAGCCTTACCAGCGGGATGAACCGGCACCATGACATGCACCTTCTGGTCCATATCGACCACCTGGAAATCGGCATGCTGCGGATCACGACGAATGGCAGCAACCTGCAGGTCTTTAAGAATGACTACCTTGCCGTCGAAAGGGCCTTCGCCTTTGAGGGTGAGCAGGGTGTTCCAGCCGGCCTCGGTAGCGATAGCGGCCATCAGGTCCTTGGGAGACACCGACAGGGAGCAGGGCTCCAGCCCTTTTCCATAAACAACCGCCGGAATCATATCCTGACGACGCAGACTGCGCGATACGCCCTTTCCGGCCTTGCTCCGCAAAGCAACATTAAGTTCAGATGTAGCCATGTATCTTTCCTCCGTTTATGTGATGAACGTTGTTACGTCTGTTATTTGAGGTTATATCATACAAAAAGCGAGCTGACCGATTCGTCGCCATGAATCCGACGAATGGCTTCCGCAAGCAGCTCCGCCACGGACAGAACCCGCAACTTGGAACAGAGTTTGGTTTTTTCACCGAGCGGAATGGTGTTGGTCACCACGACCTCTTTAAGACAACTATTGTCGATCCGCTCCAGGGCCGGTCCCGACAGCACAGCATGGCTGGCGCAGGCGAAGATTTCCTTAGCCCCTTTTTCCTTGAGCGCCTGAGCCGCCTGACACAGGGTTCCGGCAGTATCGATCATATCATCAACGATAACGCAGGTTTGCCCGGAAACGTCGCCGATAATATGCATAACCTCCGAAACGTTCGGCCCGCTGCGACGCTTGTCGATGATGGCCAGACCCGCGTCGAGTCGCTTGGCAAAAGCCCGAGCCCGCTCAGTACCGCCGGCGTCAGGGGAAACGACCACCAACCGCCTATCGTCGAAACGTTCTTTCAGGTCATCGAGAAGCACCGGCGCAGCATAAAGGTGGTCCACCGGGATATTGAAGAAACCCTGAATCTGCCCGGCATGAAGATCCATGGTCACCAGGCGGTCCATGCCGGCTACCGAAATCAGATCGGCCACCAGCTTACTGGTGATCGGCGTACGCGGCGCCACCTTGCGGTCCTGACGAGCGTAGCCAAAATAAGGAATGACCGCGGTAATACTGGCCGCAGAAGCCCTCTTGAGGGCATCGGTCATGACCAGCATCTCCATCAGATTATTATTGGACGGAGCACAGGTCGACTGAATGATATAGACATCCCGGCCACGAACATTCTCGCCGATCTCCACCATGATCTCGCCATCGGAGAACGTTTTCACGTTGGCATTGCCCAGCGGCACAGCCAGATGTCCGCAAATTTCTCGGGACAGGGGGAGATTGGACGCACCGGAAAAAATCTTCAGCTTATCAACCATGAATCCTCTCTAATAACCAGAAAAAAACTGTAGGCCATGGCAATCCATGACCTAACCTTGAGACGAAGCAGAGGCTTCGAATATCTCTTATTTACTGCAAAAAATGGCTGGGGCGACAGGGATCGAACCTGTGAATGCCGGAATCAAAATCCGGTGCCTTACCGCTTGGCGACGCCCCAATAACCTGACCCGCAAATTAAACAGGCTGCACAGCAAAAACGTTCCAGCCTGGAACCTTCAACAGCTTCGCCTCGGCTATACGAGCCGCGGCTTCCGTTGCAAAAACCCCGAAGACGGTCGGGCCGCTGCCCGACATGAGTGCTCCCGCAGCACCGAGCCCGATCAGCATTTCCTTGATCTCCCGAACAACAGAAAAGTCTGCCAAAGTCACCTTTTCTAGATCATTATGAAGCTGACCAACCAGCTCTCTTATCGTTCCGGGAAACCTCGGCAGTCTAGCCACATCACCTGACGATGTCAACCCTAATTTTCGGTAAACCTGGGCCGTCGATACGCTGAATCCGGGATTGACCAGAACATACCAGACCTGCGGCAGCCCGGAGACCTTTTTCAACCGTTCGCCGATCCCGGTGGCCCAGGCCGCTTCTTCAAAAACAAAGAACGGTACATCCGCCCCCAGTCGCACCCCCAGTTCCATCAACCGGTCCACGGAGCACCCGACGCCAAGCATCTCGTTGAGAGCCAGCAGCACCGTGGCGGCATCAGACGACCCGCCGCCGAGACCGGCCGCAACCGGAATGTTTTTCTCAATAACGAGATCAACGCCGCCACCGCAGCCCGCCTGCTCAAGCATCATCGCTGCAGCCCGACCGGCGATATTCTCTTCACCCGGGGCCAGAGCAACCCCGTCGCAGCGCACCCGAGCCCCCGGTTTCGCAGTCAGCTCGACAGCAATCCGGTCATACAGGGAAACCCGCTGCATCAGCATTGCCAGCTCGTGGTAGCCATCCGCACGCTTTCCCAGCACATGCAGACACAGGTTTATTTTTGCCGGCGCCGACCGTGTCGCTTTCACCAAATGCCCCCATCGGAATAATGCAAAACGCATCAGCGGGCAAAGATAGTGAACCCCCCGGCGCCTGTCAAGGTCATTTTAACCACTCAAGCATATAGTGTTCAAAAAAGAGGGGGGCCGCAATTGCGCCCCCCCTCTTTTTTCCTTCTATTGACCCGGGCAAAGCTGGCGGGTTTTCCGCCGCCCGCTGCTACCGAGTCTTGACCGGCGGATCGTGTGGATCGAGGTGACAGGTCAGACAGTTGGGGAACTTGGCATGCAGCGACGCATTGTGCGGCGCATCTCCATGACAGTTGCTGCAGCTGGGGATCAACCCGTGCTGGGTATGGCAAGAGACACAGGAAACTTTCGCATGCTTGCTCATACTTCCAGCCCATACCGCAAAGACGGCGGAATGGCAACCGGAGCAGTTTTTGAGTTCAACGTCGCCTTTGAAAACGATCTGCAGTGGCTTATGTACAGGATGGCAAGTCTGACAAGTATCAACCGGCTCGTCTTTGTAGTGGCCCTGATGACATTCGAAACAGGACGGAATATATCCATGATTGGTATGGTGGCAGGAGCTGCATTCCACCAGTGTATGCTTGCTGGGGAACTCTTTAACCTGAGCAGCCGGCGAAGCATGACAATCGGCGCAGTTCTTGGTCAAGCGATCGGACAGGACCAGGTTGAGCGGCGTATGTGGGTTGGAGTGGCAAGCCAGACATTCGGTCTGCTTGGGGCCATGAGGCAGCGTGTGACAGCTGGAGCATTGGGGCATGATCTGCGCCCAGTTGTTCCGATTGGGATTGTAGGCGTGAAACTGCTGATGGCAGTCCTGGCAGTCAAACTGGTGACGACCACCCTTTTCCTTGATGGCATTGAAATAAGACGTGTGACACTGCCCACACTGGGACACGGTCAACGGCACCAGCTTGGCCTCGTAGGGATTGGCCGGAGCCTTGACGACCGGCGCAGGCTCCGGTGCGGGAGCAGCTTCAACTTTCGGGGGAGCTACGATCTTGGGTTCAGCAACCGGCTGCACACACGCCGTCAGCAGCGCCAGCAGAACCAGCGACAGCACCAGGGGCATATACTTGAGAACTTTCATTTTTACTCTCTCCATAAATCCTCTCTTTCGGCTTCTTCATTTGAAGAGCAACGTAAAAGCGAAACTCAACAAAAACGAAAACCAGCAGTCCTCTGCGGTAGGCACCCGCCTGCCGCAGAGGACTGCTGTGAGCAAATTACTTGTTCAGGTCATGCGCGATGCTGTGGCAATCACCGCATTTCGGGAATTTCGTGTGAATGCCCTCGGCATGAGGCGTACCGTGACAATCCGAACACAACGGCACGGTCTTATGCTTTTCCACATGGCAGCTGACACAGGCAACGTCCTTATGCTTGTAAGGATTAGCAGTCAGCAGGTCGTATGCAGTCTGATGACAGGCGGCACACTGGATATTTGCGGTAGAGTCAGGATAGGTGACAGTCGCAGGCATATGCGCCTTGTGGCAGGTGCCGCAGTCAGCCTGGGACATCTGAGCGGAATGCGGCTCATGACATTTGACACATTCGGGGATGACCCCGTGACGCTCGGCATGGCAGAAATTACAGGCCAG
>JAQYWA010000190.1 GCA_030145265.1 Desulfuromonas sp.
GACTCGGAAAATCTGGATCCCCCGCTGGCAGCCACCATCGGCCGCGAGTGTGCCCGAATGAAAGACCACCTTAAAAATCTGCCGGGAAGCAACGTTCTGCGCAACCGGCGACACCGCATGGCATAAACGCTTATGAAATTTTTTCCGCTAATCTTGATCACCGTGCTGATTTTAACCGGATGCGTTCCTAAGCCGCTGCGCCCTGCCGTTCACGACGAAATCCGGCAGCAAGACACCTTTTTCCGTTTCATCGATGCGGAAACCTCTAACGACCGAAAACAGGCACTGCAGACACTGCAGAACGAATTCCCCCAAAACGCGCTCACCGCCCGGGCCAGCAAACTGGATGCGGCTCGATCGGAGCAACAAGCGAAAATTAATACATTGACTGCTGAGCTAAAGCGCTGCCGCAAAGAGAGCACTCAAAGGGAAACAAACAACGCCGCCCTGCGCAAAGACCTGCAACAGCTCAAACAACTGGTCATCGAAATGGAAATGCGAGCCCGCTAGGAAGCAGTCGGACTATTCGGGCCAAAGCGAAAAATTGAATATTTGAGACCAGATGAGGGGTCGGTTGAGAGCCAATAGCCGTAGCTAGTGGTCGAAAAGAAGCTCATATTTGGACCAACAGGCTATTTTGCAGCCGGCTCATGTTTAACCCGACAGTCTCCGAGACAACAACTGAGACAGAAATCTTTTGGAGATACCGAATCCCTGTGTTAGTTTTCCCCACCACACGCAAGGCAGGCCCATAGCACCTGCCACCAGTTAACCGCTAGCCTTAACCCAAAAAACATAATGGATCAGGAAACCCGCCACCTTTTCAGTCAGCAACTGGCCCACTGGGCCCGCCAGGCAATCGCTGAAGGCCGTTCGCCGTTCCGCCGGGTCGACCTCGACCAGCCGCTGCAGTCAGCCACCGGGGAGCATCGCCCGCCCCTTATTTTCTGGATCAACCGGGCAAGCTTCATGGCCGGCGGGGTGGTACTGTTACCCGACAAGGACTCGCCGGAAACGGTAGTCATGGGCCGGGCCTGCGCCGAAGCCCTCGGCCTGAGCCATTTCGTGACCTGGGCCGCCCGCGAAATCACTTTTTGGGAAATCCGCGGCGAAGCGATTCTGGCCCACAAACACATCCCTCTCGATTCATCGGACCCAGCCGGTTTCCAAAGGGCTCTGCGGCAGCTGATGGAAGAGCTCAAGCCCCTTTCGGTAATGGGAGCACTTCCGCCAACACAGCTTTCAGCATACTATCTCGCCAACCTGTGGCATTCGGCACTGCAGGCGTCGATAGAACCACTGGCCGAGGAATACCGTGCGGCGCGGGGTGAAAACCTGCGGGAGCAAGAGGAGTCTCCAGAGCTTCTGCCCTATTACAAAGGGGCCATGACCCTGCTGCGCCTGCTGGCCCTGACCTGCCTCGACCGACTCCCCTCTTCGGTGCAGCCGGAAAACCTCGAAGTCGCCATGCTGTTCGCACTCGACACTCTGCCCGACACACTGAAAAAACCGCTCCAGCAAGGGCCATGGGAAATCGCACTCCCCACGGCGACAGCGGTTCGCTTTCACCACCTATTCCGCCGGCTCACCCAACTCGATATCGGCAGCGACCGGCAACGCCTGGCCCGCGCCCTGGAAATTTTCATCGACAGCGAAGCGCACCGGATCGGCGCCGCCTTTTCCAGCAGCGCCGCGGTCCGGTCCGGGGAAGTCACCCTGCTTCTGCATCCGGCCCGGCCTGCGGCAGTGGAGCCTGCAGATAGCCTGATGGAAGTCGGCAGCCCACCGCTGCTGGCCCTGCTGGCGCTACTGCGAGAAACCCTGCAACTGGCCCCGGCCCTGCAGCAGGCCAGCGACGTCTTTTCCCTGGCCCCGACCGCACCGCCGGCCTTGATTCAGGGCTCGCTCAGCGAGGGGCCCGCTCCCGCCAAAAACCAGCGGCAGGCCTTCGCCACCTACCTGCGAACATCCTGGCCGTCGAGACGGTTTTCCCTCGACCCGAAAACACCCCGCTGGAGCTGGGAACTGCTCCATCTGCTCGGACTTGCAGCAGAACACGCACACATCGAACTGGAAACGCCCGCCGACTGGCTGACCGCCCGGCATGCCGAGCCGCTGGTCAGCCTGCTGCAGGAAGAATTTACCCTGGTCAGGCTCTCGCTGATCGGCAATGGCCGCCTGACCATGCTGCTGAGCAAGGACCAACGCCCGGAGCAGACGATCCTGCTCGAAGGCCCGGCCGGGGCTCGCCAGCGCAGCTGGCAGGAACTCTGCGAAGGACACCGCAGCCTGCTGCCATTGACCCTGAAACTGGATGAGCCGACCTATTTGCTGATCGAGGCGGGGCGCCTGGCCGTCCCGGCCGCAGAAGACTGGCCCGTAGGGATGGAGTACGAGATCTTCCTGTTCAGCCGCTCGTCGCTCGGCCGATTGCTGTGGGACATTGTCAGCGGTGGGCAGCCCCTTCCACCCATCAAAAACATCGAGGAGCAGTTCAGGCGCCAGGGGTTCCCCCTACCAGGGCTGGTGGTGCTTGACAACCTGGGTCTGCTTGGCTGGAGAGAGGGCAAACCGCTCCCTTCGACCAGCGTTCTCGACGAAGAAATCGGCCGCTGGCTCGGCAAAGACGTCGCCATTGCCGAAACGACGCCGAAAACCCGCAGCCAGGCCAGTCGCCACCAGGCAGGCCCGCCCACCGCCGAACTTATGGAGCAGATATGCGCTGAAGTCTTTGCCGACGGCCTCCCCCAGTTTCCCGAGCAATATCTTTACCAGCACTACCGGCCGCAACTGACCACCTACAACTTCACCCCTCCGCTGTCGATCAGCGGTGAATTCTTCGGCCTGTTCACTTTGCTGGATGCAGCTGGCCAGACCCTCGACGTCGAGGGGGCGGAGACCGCGCGCGCCCTGATTCTGATCGCCGCTGCCGGTCGCTCCGAGGTCGCCCTGCCGACGGATCGCCAGCTGGGTACGACCATCCTTGAGCAATACCTGCGCGATCTGCGCAAGCTGCGCCAAGCCTTGGTACGCCAGACCCACGTGCAAATCGCCAATACCGGTGCAGCCGCCCACATGACGGAAAAAATCTGGCAAAACCAGCCGCTCCCTCCGTGGGAACTGGTCAACGCCTGACCCCCTCCGGCCCTTGACAGCAGGGGCACGACAAGGGACAATGCACTATCTTCTGTTCAATGACCGGGGCCCCCAGCAAGGAAACAATTTCGATGAAAACCCTTCTGCATGTCTGCTGCGCCAACTGCGCGATTTATCCAGTCAAAATCCTACGCGAGCAGGGTCGGGATGTTACTGGCTATTTCTTCAACCCGAACATCCATCCCTACCTCGAATTCAAGCGCCGGCTGGACACGGTAAAAGACTATGCTGAACGCACCGATTTGGCCATGATCTACCGTGAAGAATACCTGCTGGGAACCTTTCTCGCTCGGGTCGCCGCCAATCCGGCCGGCCGCTGCGACTACTGCTACCAATCACGACTCGAGGAGGCCGCACGTTTTGCTGCGGAAAACGGCTACGAAGCCTTCACCTCCTCGCTGCTCTATTCACGCTTTCAGAATCACTCTGCCATCCGCGAGCAGGGCGAAACACTGGGACGGCAGTTCGGCATCCAATTCATCTACGAGGATTTCCGTAAAGGCTGGAACGAAGGGATCACGGTCTCCAAGTCGATGGGACTTTACCGGCAGCAGTACTGCGGCTGCATCTATTCGGAACAGGACCGCTACGCCCCCCGCCCTGGGAAGTAACCCATGCCCCCGGGAAAAATGCTCATCCTCCTTGGCGTCATCCTGATCATTACCGGTCTCTGTATAACCTACGGCGGGCGCATTCCCCTGCTAGGCAGACTCCCTGGAGACATTCGCATCCAGCGCGAGAATTTTTCCTTCTATTTTCCTCTGGCATCCTGCCTGCTGGTTTCAGCTCTCACTTCGCTGATTTTCTGGTTTTTGCGCCGCTAACGCGGTGCTTGCCAATCGTGCGGCGGCCTCCTATAATGTCTTGAGCAGGCACCGCCGCTGCGCAACCACTGCAGAAATGAGGGCCGATGAATCCGCACCCTGCGCAAAGCAAACGAATCGGTCTCGCCCTCGGCAGCGGAGCCGCACGCGGACTCGCTCATATTGGAGTACTAAAGGTACTGGGACAGCAGAAAGTGCCGGTATCCTGCATAGCGGGAACCTCGATCGGCGCCCTGATCGGCGCCCTCTATGCTGCCGGCGTTTCGGTCGAACAGATGGAAGATGTCGCCCGCAACGTCGACTGGCAGAGAATGGCCGGGCTGATCGACCCGATCATTCCCACCTCGGGCCTGATCGACGGCAAAAAAGTCTCGCAATTCATTTCCGAACTGTTGCCGGTTGAAACTTTCGAGGAACTGCGTATCCCACTCGCCGTCGTCACCACCGACGTCGAAACCGGCGAAATGCTGATCATAAAAAGGGGACTCCTGCGCGAAGCCCTGCGGGCCGCAGTCTCCTTTCCGGGCCTCTTCACCCCGGTCCGTTTTGCCGGCCGCTTTCTGGTCGACGGGGGCTTGTGCAACCCGGTCCCCGTCGATGTCGCCCGCGCACTGGGGGCGGATCGGGTCATCGGCGTCTGCGCCATCCCCGAGGTGGAAAA
>JAQYWA010000191.1 GCA_030145265.1 Desulfuromonas sp.
CTTACGGCTCCGGATGGGGATATTACAAAACGGGCCACGGGCTTTCGGGGCAGGACTACCCGTCTAGTGGGGGAATGGTCGCCGGAGCGAATCTGGCCTGCGACGCCTGTCACGACTATTCCATGAAACATGTTGATGCGGCGGTCAGAACCTATGTCTATACGGCCGTTACCGGCGCGGACGACGATTATCAGCACGGCTACCGGCTCAAATCAGTCGATAGCAACTTGCCCATGGTGCTGCCGCGGGACAACGGGTGCGTTTCGGGAGTCAACGCCAACGACTTCCGGCTTTGCCTGAGCTGTCATGACAGCGGCCCGTTCGTCAACAGCGGAAATACCGACACGAACTTCCGAACTGCCGCCAACAATTCCCATTATTTACATCTGGCCATCCAGGCAAGCTGCGGCGCCGGCCTGAAATTCGCTTCCGACTGGGATGCCCACGGCTATGACAGCCAGCCCAGCTGCATCACCTGTCACAACGTGCATGGCTCCACCCAGCTGTCCATGGTCCGTGATGGCCAACTGGTTGACAAGGTGCCGGGAATCCAGGTCTCCTATTACAACGCGGGCGTATCCACCCCATGCCCAGGTTCGCCTTCCCCGGCAGACGTCACCCTGCCTGAGAGTACGGGCACGGTCTGGAACGCGACCATGGTGGTATGCGGTGACTGCCACGGTAGTTGCGGATTCAACGCCGTTTATGAAAGGACACCCTTCGACAGTACGCCTCCGGCCATCAGCAATGTTTACGGAAAAAGCGGCAGCAGTCTGCTGGCCGTCAAATTCTCTGAAAGCGTCTATACCAATGACAATGCGACGGGCAATCTGAGCTCGGGCGACTTTACCCTTGTCGATTCGGATAACGGCCGCCTGCTCACCAGCACAACCCATACGGCGGGCGATGCCTTCTGCCAGCTGATCCTGGGCTCCGCACTCGATGCAACGGACGATATCGGCACCGATACCCTTGCCGCGGCGACGGGAACCTCAATCTATGACCTGGTGGGCAATGCCATGGGAACAGCGACCACCGTCCTTGAAGAGGACAGCGCTGTGCCGACTATTTCCGAACAAAGCCCGGCCAACGCGGCGACCGGCATCACGACCGACAGCAATATCACCTTCACCCTGTCCGACAGTGCCGCAGGAGTGGACTGGACATCCTTCTCCATCGGGCTGTCCGGGGACAACGGTTATTCCCAGACGTACACCGATGCAGACACCACCGTGGTCTCCAAGACGGGGGGGCATACAAGTTATGCTGTGACCATCAACCCCGACGTGGACTTCTCCTATGCCGAGGTAATCACAGTCACCGTCAATGTTGATGACCTGGTCGGCAATAGCATGACGCCGGCGGTCTGGTCCTTTACCACCCAGGGGGGAGGGCCGTTTACCAAGACATTGCACCCCTCGGGCCTGGCCGACAACTCCGGTACTTTTGTGACCTCAGGCGGCGACAGGGTGGACATTCTGGACAGTAACGACGGGGATACCACCCATGTCGAACGATGCTGCGGTCCCGCCGGGCCGACCTTCCACGTGGACATGGACGACCCCAGCGGACTTGACAACGCCTCGATCCAGAGCATCCGTTTCCACGCCTATGCCCGATACACGGTCAGCACCTCGGACAGCACACCACTCGCCGATGATTTGAATATCGGCTATAAGACCGGCACCGCTACGGTCTGGGACGGCAACGTCACCACCGACACCAGCGGGGACTACATCCTGATTTCCTCGGCCACCTACACCACCGATTCCGACGGAGGAGGGCTGGACCCGACGGACATCGACAACCTGCAGATCTCCGTCCAGCGCAACAACGCCGGCACCGCTCCGGAACTGCTGGTCACGGAAGTCTACGCCGAAATCACCTACGGGGTCGTCGAAGGGGATACCCAGCCGCCGACCATTGCAGACCTGATCCCAGCCAACAGCGCCACCGAGGTGTTAATCGACCGCAACCTGACCTTCACCCTGGCTGACAACGAAGGCGGTGTGGACTGGTCGACCTTCGAGATTCAACTGAGCGGCGACAAGGGTTACTCCAAAACCTATACAGATCTGTCCGCGGAGGTGTCCACGACAGGGAACATGGCGAGCTATGACGTGACGGTCGATCCCGATACCAACTTCGGCGGCGAGGAGGTCATTACCGTCACCGTCAATGCGGATGACCGCGCCGGCAATTCCCTCACTCCGCCGAGCTGGTCGTTCACCACCGCTGCGGCGTCCAGCCCCCTGACCATGACGCTGTATCCGTCAGGAAAGAACGCTTCAAGTGCTGCAGCCTGGTACACGAACGGCGATTGGGCCACTGCCCTTGATACGAATGACGCGGACAGCACTTATGGCTATATCTGTTGCACGGCAGCCAACTCCAAACTCTATATGGATATGGATGACCCGGTAGGCCTGGATACTGCCACGATTCAGAGTCTTACCTTCCAGGCCTATGCGCGCGGTTATGTCGGCACCGGGCCGAACCCGGAAAACGGGGCGGTTGTACCCATCGATATCGGCTACAAAACCGGCACCAATACGGTCTGGCGTGGCACCTTCACGACCACCCACACCGGCACGGACAAGGCCTACGATCTTGTATCCTCGACGACCTATACCACCGATTCTGACGGCGGTCCCCTTAGTTTGAGTGATATCAATGACATGCAACTGGTGGTCAATTGGACCAGTGGGCGTCTGCGGGTTACGCAGTTCTATCTTGAAGTCACTTATCTGCCCTGATGATGGGCGATGATATTCTGCTCTATGAAGAGATTTGGAGAGGAGCCTCTTTGTCCCTGTGGCGAAGTTTGCGTGATGAACAACTTGAATCAAAAGAAGGAAAGAGGGGGGAGAAAATGAAAAAATTGGTTTTTCTGACAGGGCTTTTGTTCTTGTCACTATCGGTTGCTCCGGTGGCCGCTATGGTTCGTGGCGAGTGCGTCAATTGCCATACCATGCACAATTCGCAGGACGGCTCGGTTGTCGGCATCCGTGCCGATTCGGCGTTTTCGCCCGATGATGCCGACAACTTCACGGTGGTCAATCTGCTCAACAACACCTGTATCGGTTGTCACAGCTCGGCATCCGGGGAAACGATTGTAGGCCTTGGCCAGAGCCGGATTCCTATCGTGTTGAACCTGTCGACGCCCACCAAACCGCTGGCCGGCGGCAATTTCTTCTGGGTGGAAACCAGCGGCGACGGTTACGGTCACAACGTACGGGTCAAGGATGCTGTCCTGCTCAAGGCTCCCGGCGGCGATACCTCCTTCGGTACCGTGCCGAACAACTGCGGCTTCCAAGGCTGCCATGTCTCGTTGGCCTCGATCCGCTACGCCGGTGGGGCGACGGCGCTGTTCAAGCCGATCATGGGCAACGGCTGCGTCGGCTGCCATGATCCGGCTCATCACGCCGATGACGAACAGGTCGTGTTGGCCGGTGGTGCCAAGTATGTAGACGAATCAGGCGGTGGTTACCGGTTTCTGAACAAGGCCGGGAAGAATTTTTTCAATATCCCTCCCCATAGCCCGCCGGCGGTGGTCGGTATCGAAGATCCCGACTGGGAGCAGAATCCCAGTGCCACCAGCCACAACGAATATCAGGACAGCGACAAGGCCTGGGCCCCAGGCGCCTACGGGGCCGGACCCAGTCCGACCAGTAGTTCCAGCGCCCAGGGGATGAGCGATTTCTGCGGCGGCTGTCATAACACCTACCATTCCTGGCCGCTCGGGGGGTCACCCAACGGCGGCGCCAGCAACCCCTGGTTGCGGCACCCGGCCAGCACCGTCATTCCAGACAGTGGCGAATATGCGGAATACCGGACCTATGACCCTTCCGTGCCGGTCGCCCGGGCCGGTGCAGCAACCTTGCAGGGGTTTGGTGCCGTTTCAGCGGCAGTCACTCCCGGCAGCGACAAGGTGATGTGCCTCTCCTGTCATCGCGCTCACGCCAGCGAGTTTCCCGATATGTTGCGCTGGGACTACAGTGGTATGCTGGCCGGCACTCCCGATGGACCGGCCGCCGGTAGTGGCTGTTTCAAATGCCACAATCATAAAGACGACTGAGCAGGATTCCATAAACGCAGAACGCCCCACGGAGTTTATTCCTTGGGGCGTTTGTGTTTTGGTCACCGATTGTCTCAGTCAGTGAAGTTGATGATCTTCATAATGATTAAACGGGCGCCGTTTTAATGTTATACTTTTTCACGTGTCCCAGTTCCCGCCCGGTTGCCCACGCATTGTTTGAGAAGAGGACGCGCCCATGGAAAATCCAACTCCTGTCCCCATCGCCCCCGAACCCGCGGCCCGCTTCGGCTGGCTGAAGCTGCTTGTCATCATTGTGGTTGCCACTACCGTGGCGAGCCTGGTCGCGGTCTGGGCCGTATCCAGCTACTTCTTCCCCAGGGAATTCAAGCCGGTGACCTTGAGCGTGAAAGAGGAAAAAGTGCTTGAGCAGAAGCTCGACCGCTTCGATTCGATGCAGCGCACCCGCATCGCCGCCCGCAACCGGCCGGCGCCGCCACCGGCTCCCGGGCAGACGACAGGGAGCCTCCAGCCCGAACGCTACAGCGAGGAGGGCGCCAGCCGGGAGATCGTGCTGAGCGAAA
>JAQYWA010000192.1 GCA_030145265.1 Desulfuromonas sp.
TGAACCGCCTGAAGCTGGCGCCCGAGCTTGCCTTCGGGAAACCCCTGTCCCGCGAACCAGACCACGTAGGGTTCGGGGAGGTCGATCAGACGCCATCCCTCGTATTTGCCGAAGGGCATGCGGGCCGCCGCCAGTTCAAGCAGCGCCTCGGGATTCATAACAACTGTCTCCATCGCCTCACTCCAGTCCGGCCACCAGGGCAGAGAACTGCCCCAGGGTGCGGGATCTTTTCAGCTCGGTCCGCCATGGGCCAAAAGCAGGATCATCCATCGTTGCCAGTGTTGCCTTGAGTTTGGCCAACACCTGGGTATCACCGCAGAACAGCTGGCGATAGCGCTCGGTCAGCTCCCCCAGGTAGCGTCTGAGCATCGCCACTCGCTCCTGCCGCTTCGGCTCGGCACTGGCCCGCCCCCGCAACCGCTCGAACAGCAGCGGATCGGCGATCGCCCCCCGACCGAGCATCAGCCCGGCGGCACCGGTCTGTTCCAGCACCCGACGACCGCCGGCGGCCGTGCGAATGTCGCCGTTGGCAATCACCGGCAGAGAGGTGGAGCGAACCACCTCGGCGGTAATGGCATGATCAGCCAGTCCCGCGTATTCCTGCACCACCGTACGCGGATGCAGGATCAGGAAATCGACTCCAGACCGCTCGAATAACGGCAGCAGGGTAAAGACCTGACGCAGATCGTCGTAACCGCCCCGCAGCTTAATGGAAAAGGTGCCGTCGACGGCCTGACGCAGAGCCGGGATCAACTCGTCGAGGAGCTCAGGCCGGCGCAGCATGCCGCCGCCGGTCAAACCGGAGGTCATCCGCCCGTAGGGGCAGCCCATATTGAGATTGAGGTGCCGGGCGCCGGCGGCCTGGGCATCCCCTGCCGCGGCCATCAAGGCCTCGCAGCCGTGACCAATCAACTGCACCACCAGGGGAATCCCTTGGTCCTCAGCGGCGATCTCTCGCCGGTCGGAAAGGGACAGCCGTTTTTTGGTCGAGGTCGAATGCACCCGCATAAACTCGGTGAACAGCAGGTCGGGATGGACCCACTCGGCAAACAGGGCGCGCATGGCCCGGTTGGTCAGTCCCTGCATTGGCGCCAGCATCAGCGGCACCTGATCCATCGACCAGGGGAGATTCATATCATTCACTTGCCGGCGTCCTTCTTGCGGGTTGATTTGGAACAATAGAGCATCTGGTCGGCAGCCTTGAGTAGCATGGCGATATCAGCGATCGATTCGTCTTCAGTCGAAGCGATGCCGAAGCTGCTGGTGACACTAATGGACTGGCCATCGTATTTCAGCGGATGACGGGCCAACTCTAAACGGACCCGCTGCAGCAACTGGGCAGCCCGGGCCTTCTCCGTTTCCGGGAGGATCAGCACAAATTCGTCGCCGGCATAGCGGGTCACCACGTCCGAGGCCCGGTTCATGCGCAGCATGCTTTCAGCGAAATGCTTGAGCAGGAGATCGCCGCAATCGTGGCCGTAGGTGTCGTTGACGAGCTTGAAATCGTCGAGATCGACGAACACCACTGACAACGGCCGGCCATAGCGGCGCGCCCGGTCGAATTCCCGCTGCAGGATGCTTTCCATAGCCCGACGATTGAGCAGGTTGGTGAGGGGGTCGTGATGGGCCATCTCGCTCAGCTTCTCGTGGGCAGTGACGTTGGACAGGCACAACGACACCTTAAGCACCAACCGTTCGAGCAGCACCGTGTTCAGGCCGGGACGATAGCGGCCGGACGCTGCGTCCGCCAGATTCAGGCTGCCGACCAGTTCACCATCGAGAACCACCGGAACCACCGCCATCGAACCGATACTGAGACTGCGATTCGGCGGAAACAGGCGGCCGTACCGGCCGAGTCGATCGTTAACCAGCAGCGGCCGGTCCGGCTGACCGACAAGCTGGAGAAAGCTTTCCCGGTCGATCAGGTTCATCCGCTCGCGCAGAATCGGGGTAGTTGCTGACTGGCGGATCAACTGGGAGACATCGGTCTCTTCGAACAATGAGAACCAGACCAGCGGCACCTCGAAAATACTGCTGATTTCAATCAGAAGCCGTTCAAAAAAATCGCGAAAATTGAGTACTGTCAGAATCCGGCTTTCGACCTCGTGGAACTTACACGCCAAGTCTTCATTTTCACGAAACCGCTCAATCAGGGTGATTTTATCCCTATATCCATTCACTCGAAAGAAACCCTTCCGCCTCAGCGCAGCAAGGCTGCCAGCGCCTGCAGCAACCGCCGGTTTTCGTCAGCGCTGCGCACAGCAAGGCGCAGGTAGCGCCCGTCCAGCGGCGGGAAATCGTCGCAATCACGGATCAGGATCCCCTGCGGCCGCAGGCCTGCGGCCAGGGAAGCTGCATCCGGCGCGCCGTCGGGAAGGCGGCCGAGCAGGTAATTGGCTTCGCCGGGGAAAACCTGCAGTCCCAAAGCATCCAGCCCCTGCACAAGATCCTCCCGCAACAGGGGAATCGTTGCCAGGGTCCGCCGCCGGTACTCGTCCTCACCGAGGCAGGCTTTGGCCGCAGCCAGGGCCGGGGTCGACAGGGTCCAGGGGAGACGGGCCGCCGCCAGCCGGGCGATCCCCCGGGTCGGGCCGGCTAGGTAACCGGCCCGCAAGCCGGGAATGGCGTAGAATTTGGTCAGCGAACGAAACACGTACAGGTTGCCGTGGCCGGCGACCCGCTCGATTATCGAGCGTTGCGGGCAGAAATCGGCAAACGCCTCGTCCACCGCCACCACCGCCTGCTCCCGCACCTTGCGGGTCAAACTCTCGATAACATCGGGATCGATGCCAGCCCCGGACGGGTTGCCCGGATTGGCCAGCAGGATCAAGTCGGTATCGGGCGTCAATGCCCGCAGCAGTTTGTCCGGGTCAAGCTGAAAACCGTCCTCCGGGCTGAGCGGGAAAAAGTCGAGCTGTACTTGCGCCTGCAGGAGAGCACGCTCGTATTCACTGAAGGCTGGCATTACCAGAAGGGCCCGCCTGGGCCTTAGCACCTGCGGCAAGAGATAGAGCAACTCGGTGGAACCGCTGCCCGGCAACAGATTTTCGGCGGGCAGGCCATGGTGCTCCGCCAACGCCTCACGCAGGGAGGCGGCATCGATTTCCGGGTAATGGGCCGCTTCGATCAGCGCTGCTCGGGCCGCCTGCAACACCGGCTCGGGAACACCGAGGGGATTGATGCTAGCGGAAAAGTCAAGGATCTCGGCTGCAGGAATCCCCAGCTGTCGGGCTGCCTGGGCGACCCCGCCGCCGTGAGTCAAGGGTTTCATAGAGCCTTGTCCGCAGGGGCGAGAGAAACCAGGTTGCCAAGACGAAGGGCAGGACGATAAGCGGCCTGCAGCCCCTCGATGGCTTCGCCGCCGGAGAAGTCCTCAAGCCGGGCCTCGTCTGAAGAGGAAATACCAAAGCGCATCAATTCATCAAAGGCCCAGACCTTGAATTTCTGAGCCTCCCCGTCCAGAACCAGATAAGCCGTAACCGACTCCGGTACGACCCCGGCCATATAAGCCGAATCAAAGAAGTAGCCGCTGGCATCCAAGTCCTCCAGCGCCTGCGGATACTGCCCGTAGATTGAGCGATAGCCCTCGACCACCTGAACCAGGCTCTCCAGGGTGTCAACCAGGTTTCTTCTCGCCTCCGTCTGCGCTCGCTCCAATTCGTCCAAGCGGGACCGGGCTTCGGTGGCGACAGCGGTTTTCGGATATTTCAGGACAATATCGCGAAACAGGTCTCCGGCCTGGATCATCTCGCCGCTTTGCTGGAGCGCCTGCGCCCGATCCAGTTCAAGTTGGACCTTTTTTTCCGAATCGCCACACCCTTGCAGCCCAAATACGACCATAAGCAGCAGGATACAGGTCACGATGTTTTGGCGCATAGAGCAATCCTCCTTGTCAATAGTTGGTCCCCGGAGTCTCTTGCCGACGCCAGGACCTCAATCCAAGAGCAAATCCGAAACCAAGATAGGGTCGGGGTTTCCCTTTTTTACGACAAAAGCTCGAGAAACCCAAAACCGATGGCTGCAGCAAACAGCGAACTCAGGTACATGAGGCGCACAGCGCCCCGGTAACTGGCCAGGGTAACCGGTCGGTCGCCATCCCCCATGGTCGGCTTCTCGACGTGCTCACCGAAATAAACAGCGGGGCCACCGAGCCGAACGCCCAGCGCCCCGGCGGTGGCCGCCTCGGGAAACCCGGCGTTGGGGCTGGCGTGCTTGCGGGCATCGCGCAGCATGACGCGCCAGGCCCCGCGAGCATCGAGGCCGCAGACCAGCGCCGCCAGCACCATCAGCATCCCGGTCAGCCGGGCCGGCAGCAGGTTGAGCAAATCGTCGAGGCGGGCCGAGGCCCAGCCCAACTCGCGGTAGCGATCATCCCGGTAGCCGACCATCGAATCGAGGGTGCTGGCCGTTTTGTAGAGAATGGCCAGCACCGGTCCGCCAATGGCAAGGTAGAAGAGCGGGCCGACCACCCCGTCCGAAGTGTTTTCCGCCACCGTTTCGATACAGGCCCGCAAAATCCCCTCTTCGTCGAGGGTCGAGGTCTCCCGACCGACAATCATCGACAGGCTGCGGCGGGCCTCGGCCAACCGTTTCTGCTCAACGAAGCGGACCACCTCGCG
>JAQYWA010000193.1 GCA_030145265.1 Desulfuromonas sp.
CTGCTTGCTGTCATCCGGATCGGCCTTGCGGTGCTCGGCCACGTCGGACTCGGCCGAAAGGTCTTTGATCGTAACCTGGCGGGGTTCCCCGTTAAGTTCGAAGTAGATGTGCCGGGTGCCGTCCGGATGCAGGCTGCCGACGGCGTTGAGCTTGATAATCAGGGTCTTGCCCGACTCGATCTCGAAGCTGATCTCTTCACCGACTTCGATGCCATAAAAGAAGAACGGCGTCGGGATTTTGGACAGGTCGCTGTATTCCTGACGCTCGCGGTCAAAGGTCTCGAATACGCCGGGATAGAGGATCGCCGAGAGGATATCGCGGTCACTGACCGGGTGGCCGAGTTTCTTTTCAAGTTCGGCCTTTTTGGCGCCAAAGTCGACCGGTTCGAGCAATTCGCCGGGACGACAGGTGAGCGGCTTCTCGTCCTTGAGGATGATTTTCTGCAGCTCGGGCGGGAAGCCGCCGACCGGCTGACCGATCATCCCCTTGAAGAAGTCGATGACACCCTGCGGAAAAGTCAGCTCATTGCCGCGGGCGAAGATATCTTCGGGTTCGAGATTGTTCTGAATCATGAACATCGCCATGTCGCCGACGATCTTCGACGAGGGGGTGACCTTGATCACGTCGCCGAACATGTCGTTGACCTTGCGATACATCTCCTTGCACTCTTCCCAGCGGTGGGCGAGGCCAAGCCCTTCGACCTGCGGCTTGTAGTTGGAGTACTGGCCGCCGGGAATCTCGTGGAAATAAACCTGGGCGGTGCCGCTGCGCAGCTCGGACTCGAAGGGCTCGTAGTAGGTACGCACCGTTTCCCAGTAGTTGGTCAGCTGCTGAATCCCCTTCTGGTCGAGGCGGGGATCCCATATGGTCCCCTCGAGGGTCGCCAGCAGGGCATTCATGTTGGGCTGGGAGGTCAGGCCAGAGACCGAGGAGAGCGCCGTATCGACGATGTCGACCCCGGCCTGGGCGGCCATCATCAGCATCGCCCCGCCGTTGCTGGAGGTATCGTGGGTGTGCAGGTGGATCGGAATGCCGATCTCGTTCTTCAGGGCGCGGATCAGCTTCTCGGCGGCAAAGGGCTTGAGCAGGCCGGCCATATCCTTGATTGCCAGGATATGTGCGCCCATATGCTCGAGTTCCTTGGCCAGGTCAACGTAGTACTTGAGGGGATACTTGTCCCGCTTGGGATCAAGGATATCCCCGGTGTAACACATAGACGCTTCGCAGATGGCGTTGTTTTTACGCACCGCGTCCATGGCCACGGTCATCCCCTTGGTCCAGTTCAGCGAGTCGAACACGCGGAACACGTCGATGCCGCCCTCGGCAGCCTTGGCGACGAAATCTTCGACGACGTTATCGGGATAGTTGGTGTAGCCGACCGCGTTGGAACCGCGCAACAGCATCTGGAACAGGATATTGGGCACCTTCTGGCGCAGCCGGTCGAGGCGCTCCCAGGGATCTTCTTTGAGAAAACGCATGGAAACGTCGTAGGTGGCGCCCCCCCACATTTCGAGGGAGAAAAGGTTGCCGCCCAGGTAGCTGGTGGCCTCGGCGATGCGCTCGAGGTCGTAGGTACGAAAGCGGGTCGCCATCAGCGACTGGTGGGCATCGCGCATGGTGGTGTCGGTGATCAGCAGCTTTCTTTCTTTGAGCGCCCATTCAGCCAGCCCTTCCGGCCCTTTTTCAAGCAGGATGTCGCGAGTGCCGCGAGGACGTACCGCATCGAAGGGAATATCCGGAATCACGGGTTCGCGCAGGACGCTAGAATTCAAGGGCGCCTTGATGCCGGGATAGCCGTTGACCACGGTGTGGCCGATGAACTTGAGCAACTTGGTGGCGCGATCTTTCTTCTCTCGAATAACGAACAACTCCGGATGGTTATCAAGATACGAGGTATCGCACTGTCCAGCCAGGAAGGTCGGGTGAGTGATGACGTTTTCGAGGAAACCGATATTGGTCTTTACCCCGCGAATACGGAATTCCTGAAGCGCCCGGTGCATGGAGCGGGCGGCGGTCTCGAAATTGAGCCCCCAGGTCGAAATCTTGACCAGCATCGAATCGTAATGCGGGGTGATGCGGGCACCGGAATAGGCATTGCCGGCATCGAGCCGAACGCCGAAACCGGCGGCGCTACGGTAGACCTTGAGAGTTCCAAAATCGGGAGCGAAGTTGTTGGTAGGATCTTCAGTGGTGACCCGACACTGAATGGCGCAGCCGCGCAGCTCGATATCGTCCTGACCGGCAACACCAATCTCCGGGTCGGAGAACTTATAGCCTTCGGCCACCCGAATCTGGGTCTGCACCAGGTTGCGGCCGGTCACCATCTCGGTAACCGTGTGCTCAACCTGAATGCGCGGGTTGGTTTCGATGAAGTAGAAATTCTGGTCCTTGTCCATCAGGAACTCGACCGTCCCGGCGTTGATGTAGCCAACGCTCTGGGTGATCTTAATGGCCATGGCACAAACTTCGTCACGCTTTTCCTGAGAAAGGCTCGGTGAAGGAGCCTGCTCGATGACCTTCTGGTGGCGGCGCTGGATGGAACAATCACGCTCAAAGTAGTGAACGATGTTGCCATGCTTGTCGCCCATGATCTGCACTTCGATATGCTTGGGCTTTTCGAGATACTTTTCGATGAACACCGAGGCGTTGCCGAAAGCGGCTTTGGCCTCGGAGGCCGCCGACTTCAGCCCCTCGAGAAGTTCCTTCTGGTTGCAGGCGACGCGCATGCCGCGACCGCCGCCACCGGCCGTAGCCTTGACGATGACCGGATAGCCGCAGGATTTGACGAAAAGCAGCGCCTCTTCCTCACTGGTCACCGGCTTTGTGGTGCCGGGAACAATCGGCACCCCGGCGGCAATGGCCACCTTGCGGGCCGCCACCTTGTCACCAAGCTGGCGCTGAATGTCGGCGGTGGGGCCGATGAACGCGATCCCCGCGCGTTCACAGGCCTCGGCAAATTCCGGGTTTTCCGACAGAAACCCGTAGCCGGGGTGGATGGCGTCCACCTGTTTCTTGCGAGCCAGATCGATGATTTCATCGATCCCCAGGTACGCATCGATCGGCCCCTTGCCCCGACCGATCAGGTAAGCCTCGTCGGCCTTATAGCGGTGCAGGGTGGTCTTGTCTTCTTCCGAGTAGATCGCGACCGTTTTGATCCCCAGTTCGGTACACGCGCGGAAGATGCGAATCGCGATCTCGCCACGATTCGCTGCCATAATCTTCTTGAACTTACGTACTTCCATCAAACCTCCTCCAGGGGCCGCATCCCCACGCAGCCAAAACATTTACTGAAAACAAAACACCTAAAGCAGTGCTTAAAGTTTTAGCTATACTGAAAAATTTACGTAATTCCATATGTTTAGAGAAGAACCACGAATGGATCCATCTAAACAAATAATCAACCGGCTTGTCAATATGAAATAACGTTCTAATTTGTAAACTGTTGGATTTACAGCACCCAACAAATCTTTTTTCGCGAAAGATCACATATCTCACAATAAGCAGAAAGTGGGGTTTTGCCTGAATGACAAAAATGGTTACTCCTTCGTGGGCGGTTTTTTATCCACAAACGGACTGATCAGGTCAATCGGCACCGGGAAAATAATCGTGGAATTTTTTTCCGTCGCCACTTCGGTCAGGGTCTGCAGAAAACGGAGCTGCAAGGCACCGGCTTCCGATGAAATGATTCCCGCCGCATCGGCCAGTTTCTGCGAAGCCTGGAATTCCCCCTCGGCATGAATGATCTTCGAACGCCGCTCCCGCTCGGCCTCGGCCTGTCTGGCCATGGCCCGCTGCATCTCGACCGGAAGATCGACATGTTTGATCTCGACGTTGGATACCTTGACCCCCCAGGGATCGGTCTGCCGATCAAGGATTTCCTGCAAATGCTGATTAATCCGTTCCCGCTCGGCCAGCAGTTCGTCAAGTTCGGCCTGCCCGAGCACGCTACGCAGCGACGTCTGCGCCAGTTGGCTGGTGGCGTACAGGTAATTTTCAACCTCGATCAGGGCTTTCTCAGGGGCCAGTACACGGAAATAGAGTACTGCGTTGACCTTGACCGAAACATTATCCTTGGTGATCACGTCCTGCGGCGGCACATCCATAGCCACAGTGCGCAGGCTGACCTTGACCAGCTTGTCGACCACCGGGATGATGAAGCGCAGCCCCGGCCCCTTGACGCCGGCGAAACGCCCGAGCCGAAACACCACACCTCGCTCGTATTCGAACAGCACCCGCACGGCACTGCCAACAATCCCCAGCAGCAGCGCAGCGATTATCACCCACAGGACCAGATCTTCGGGAATCATCATGAAGCCTCCTCGCCAATTTGTTTACTCAGGGAACCCGTGTCAGGCCCTTCGACCGCAACAACGTCAAGGCGAAGGGATCGCCCGACCCGGACAACCTCAATTTCAGCATCAAGAGCAATCGGTTCGACCGACCGCGCGTCCCAATATTCGCCATGGACAAACACCCGTCCTTCCGGGCAGAGCTCAGTTACTGCCCTGCCCCGCTCGCCGATCATCCCTTCGACACCGGAGGTA
>JAQYWA010000194.1 GCA_030145265.1 Desulfuromonas sp.
GCCAGTGATTTAAGAAACTTATAAGCTTCATCCAGGGTAAGCACATGACCTTCTATTTCTGCCTGGCGCAGTTGCAGAAGATAAGAGCCCACCAACTGGCCCTGGTTAACGCCAAGTTCGGAACGTATCCACGAACCCTCCACCAGGTCGGGAATCCGTCCGTTGCAAACGTGTTGTAGATAATCGTCGATGGCAGAACGAACCCTGTCAAACAAAGGCTCCGGGTTGTCGACCAGGCACAGCAGATAAAACAGGCTCAATAAAGGGTCGGGTCCGAGCCGGCTGACCCAGAGAGCCCTCCCCCGCCCGGCACAGTTGAGAACGATAAGTTCGTCGGCCCGGCTTGAGCTAAGCCCGGCCAGACTGCGGATGAGGCCGTCATTTCTATTGCTGAAGCGTAGTTGCTTCAATAACAGCGGGTTGCGTTCAAGCACACGGCCGCCGGACAGAAAGGCCGCCAGCCTGATGACGGCAGCAGCCGAAAACACGTTGTCGGTTTCGGTCCCGGCAAGGGCAAGTGGCAGAGCCATTGAAACCGCAGCCAGGCGTTGCGAAACCTGACCGGCACACTGGATACCTTCGGCAAATGCACCTTCATGACCCGGAGAACCGAACAGAACGGGCAGCACCCCGAGAGACTCCATCCGTTGCAGGGCCGCCGCTGCCGGATCAACAGCGAAAATCAGGGCCAGTTCGCTGTGCACCCGTTCTGCGGAAACACGCGCAAGACCCGCCGCAGCGGCGCGCATGAGAGCGAAGGTCTTATCGTCAAGCCCCATATTCAACGACGCCGCCAGGCGGATGCCTCGAAGTACCCGCAGCGGGTCATCCAGGAACACCCCGCCGGAACAGGCGCGCAGAATTGACTTTTGCAGATCGCCGCGGGCATTGAGCGGGTCGTATATTTCCACTGTACTCGCGGACAAGGAGATATCGACGGCAAGCGCGTTGATGGTAAAATCCCGCAGCCGCAAATCGGCATCCAGGCTGTCGCTGCGAAATGGAGCGAAATCATAGGTAAAAATTCCGCCTGACGTTTTCAGGACCACCCGACTTTGCTTGCGGGTGCGATCCATCATAAACCAGCGCCCACCAATCCGCGAGGCGAAGCGTTTGGCAAGCTGGGTCGGTTCGCCGGGGGTGGCAAAATCGAAATCGCTGGTAACGCGCCCAAGGAGAAAATCGCGCGGAGCGCCGCCCACCAGATAGCATTGCTCGCCAGGCGCCAGGCAGGCGGGCAGATGAGGCAGGATATGGGCGTTTGTAAGTAGATTGTTAAGTGCTGTCATGGCAATAAAAAAGGCCCGCCGAAGCGGGCCTTTTTCTCGAAAATTAAGCCAGGTCGATAACCGCCTGGTAGATAATATCGAAGAGTTCTTGAATATTCTCTTCAGCGATGCACGAGAAGGCGATGCGCAGGTCGGTTTTGCCAATCGAAATCGCCCCGACGCCGTACTTGTCGAGAAGATGCACGCGCAGCTTTTCGGCATCGACGGTCTTGAGCTTAAGGCACATGAAGTAGCCTGAGTTAAACGGGTAGTAATCCCAGGCTTTGTCGTACTTGCTGTTGTCCAGAACAGCCTTGGTTTTCAGGGCACGACCTTTCATGACCTGAAATTTTTCTTCCTTCTGGGACAGGAACTGCGGCGAGCGCAGCGCCTCGATAACGAAGGTCTGGGACGGATGCGGACAGTTGGAGATCTTGGCCCGGATGATCCCCATGGTCTTCTTTTCGAGAGCGGTCAGCACCGGGGCATTCTCGTAGCTGTGGCCATCGGCAAAGGTGATGAAACCGGTCCGGAAGCCCCAGACGAACTCCTCCTTGGTGGCGCCATCAAGCTTGACAGCCAGGATGCGCGGATGCAGGTTGCAGAGCTTGCCGTACAGCGACTCCTTCATGGAATCTTCATAGAAGAGCCCGAAATAAGCGTCGTCAGTGATGGCAACCACGTTGCAGCCGGCTTCGGCGACTTCCTTGACAGCAGCGACGATGGCATCCCCTTCGGCAACGGTAGGGGTATAGCCGCTCGGGTTGTTGGGGAAGTTGAGTAACACCACCGCCTTGCCCTTTTCTTCAGCGGTGTTTTTAAGCACCGCCTTGAAGGCATCGACATCGTAGCCGCCAGCAACGGTAAAGGTCGGGAACTTCTTGATGATGCCGCCGTTGCAGGTGGCGAAGGTGAGATTATAGTTGCCCCAGAGCATATCCGGAAGCACCAGGTGATCGCCGGCGCCGACGAACATGTCTCCGACGATGGAAAGACCGTGGGTCAGGGCATTGGTAACGATCGGGTTGCTGAAATGCTTGCCCTGCATGCTGGGGTTTTCGCGCAGCATCTTTTCACGCCACAGCGAGCGAAGTTCTGGCTTGCCGGCCGGCGGAGCATAGGGAAAGATGTCCTTCGGGTCGAAGGCCGAAAGCTTGTCCTGGATGCACTGGAGATACATCGGACCACCCTTTTCGGTGGCGATGCCGATGGTGGCGTTAAATTTATGGGCCTTATCCTTGGCTTCAGCGGACTGGGTCAGGATGCCCTTGGGAAAGAAGAGGTTTTTCCCGAGGTCAGAGAGCATCTCCAGAACATGGGGGTTGTGTTGGGAAAGTTGTTCGTTGAGTTCTGAGGCTAATGGATTCATCATATCCTCCTGGGGGTTAATTTTCGGCCTTCCCGGATGGATACCAGCCGGGGCGCATGAGCCAAACAGGCATTAAATCAGGATTGAGAAGGGCTTGTCAACGGGAATGTTGGCGCATATTTAGGTATACAGCTTTTTTTACGGTGAGCTGAAGATCTAATTAAACTATTGACGCTTTCGCAAAAAGTTTTAGATGGCTAAGTAAAAATTTCGATCTACAAGGCCTGGTGATTTTTCGGGGGCGAAGGCCTACATCAGGTAGGTCGAGGTCCTGAAAAAGCGCAGTGACGCCAAGGGCGGACTTTTTGCGACGCCATCAATTATTGGGGGGCGGGAAAAACAGGGGGATACTATGTTGCCTTGCGTCAGAAAAAAAGCCATGGTAACTTCAGTGACTTAATGATTTTTTCGGGAGTGCCCATGCTGTTCATAAACATCATCCTGCCTGTATTTCTGATGGTTTTCTCCGGGTTCATACTGGAAAAAACCGGCCGCCTCGACTTTCGGACCCTCACCATCAGTTCGCTCTACCTGTTTACCCCGGCGCTGGTCTTTTCGGCATTGATGAAAAATGAGATCCAACTGGACCTGGCTCGGGACATCGCCCTGTTCATGATTGTTTATACCCTTGTGTTGCTGGGCATATCAGTCGCGTGCGGGCGGTTGTGCCGAATGGACAGGGAAACCCGGGGGGCTCTCTCATTGACGACGGTCATGATGAACGTCGGAAACTTCGGTCTCCCTCTCGCCTATTTCGCGTTCGGCGAAGCCGGGCTCAACGCCTCGATCATGACCTTTGTCATATTCAGTATTCCGCTGGGCACGCTGGCCATCATCATTGCCCAGGGGGCCGGTGTTTCGCTGCGCACGGCCATAACCAACACGCTGAAAATTCCGATTTTTCATGCCGTCGTACTGGCCTTTTCATGCCAGTTGCTGCATGTGACGGTTCCGGTCTTCCTGTTGCGGCCAGCCGAAATTCTCGGTCAGGCTGCCATCCCGGTCATGCTGGTACTGCTCGGCATGCAGCTGGCAAGAACCCGATTGGGGGCCTGGCCTGGATTTCTTTCCCTGTCGGCGGCCCTCCGCCTGGGCATAGCGCCGTTGGTCGCCTGGGGAGTCACCCTGCTGCTAGGCATTGACGACCTGACCCGTAAAGTGGTCATTCTGCAGACCAGCACCCCCTCGGCAGTACTTCCCCTCCTCTACTCGCTGCGTTTCGACACCCGCCCGGATCTGGTCGCCGGAGCCATCATGGTATCGACGCTGCTGAGCGCGCTGTCTTTGACGGTGATTCTGTACCTACAGGGATGACTTAAAGAAAACCAAAACCATCCAGGGGCGAGGCATGAGTGGCGCCTGAAAGGCGTGGGTGTACGGAAAGACTAGTGGACGACTCTGGTGGCGACGCTGAGCGCCTGGAATGGAACCTTAAGATTGAGTTTCCGGGCCACCAGAAGGTTGATGACAAGCGAGACTTTTCGCGGGGTGTGAAGTACCATTGCAGTAGTTGGTGTGCCGTCCAGCAGGGAAATCAACAGGCTGGCAACGACCTCCCCTTGCTCGACAGGATTGGCTTCCAGGGTAATCAAGGCCCCCTGGTCGCATAAAGAGGGAATCTGCGAAACCACCGGTAGACCCTGCTCAGCGGCAAAATCAATAATATCTTTAATTTTCAAATGCAGAACCGCGCTGTCAGTGACGAAGATACTATCAATCGCCCCAGCCATCGACGTTAACACCGCAGCGACTTCATTCGGGCTGGAAACGTCCTTTGGAACGATGGCAAGCCCGGCCTTTTGTGACAAATCCGCCAGCTTGCGCAGTTGCAAAATCGAACCTTCATCATTCGATGAGAAAAGAACCCCCATGGTTCGCGCCGGACAGATTGCACGAAAGGTTTTCAC
>JAQYWA010000195.1 GCA_030145265.1 Desulfuromonas sp.
GCAACCGGTCGTGCCGGGGTTGGCTCCGCAGGTTCAAATTCGCTCCGTCTGGATTCGATCAGGCTGGGAGCTACGACAGGAGGGACCATTTCGAGTTCGGAAACAAAGGAAGGGGCAAATGAGCCGAACTTCGGTCCGGATCTCAGATCCTCCTCGCCGCCCGACCAGATGGTGGCCACATTGGACCGGGGAATATCGATATTCTTGACGATATGGGGTGTGATGGAGAGGAGGATCTCCCGCTTTGTCTTTTTGCTGGCATTACTACTGAGCAGATCGCCAATAATGGGAATTTTTCCAAGGATTGGAATAGTGACTTTGCTCTTGATAATGTCATCACGAATCAGGCCGCCGATGACCGTCTGCTGCCCATCCTTGAGGGACAGGGACGTTTCGGCGTTGGTGGTGGTGATGGTAAGGACCTGCGTACCCCGTTCCGTTGTGGTTCGGCTGGAGACACTGCTGACCTCGAGCCCCAGCTTGGTAACCACCGTATCATCCAACTGAATGATCGGTTCAACATTCAACTTAACCCCGACATCTACATATTGAACGTTGTCGGAAAAATTGTCCCCGTTCACCGTCACGGTTATCACCGGCTCGCGGGTCCCGACGTGAACTTTGGCCTTCGCATTATTTTTCACCCGGATTTTCGGATTGGCCAGGATCTCCGAATCGCTCAGGTTCTTGGCGAAACTGAAGGTAGCGTTAGGCAGTGTGTAAAATGTTTGCAGGCCGTGGAGACTGGTCGTCAGCTGTTTCGTCGATCCACCTGGTAGGATCACCCCGCCTACGATCGCATCGGCGCCCTTCTTGCCAACCCCGGCGCTGATACTGTAATCACTCAGCAACAAGCCGATGTTGAAGTCGTCAGTGTGCCCGACCTCGATCAGTTCTAGATCGAAAACCACCTCGGAGTCTGGCCGGTCGGCGGCCTCGATGATCTGCTGAGCAAGCCGTATGACATCCGGGGTGTCGCGAATAACCAGGGCATTTCGTTCTTCTTGAACAAAAATTTTACGCAACTGGAGCATGGAGCGCAGAAGATTGACCATCTTTTTCCCGTCGACGTTGGAAAGGTAAAAGATTTGAATTATCTGATCCGTCAGTTGCTTATTTTTTTCGCCTTTTTTCTCAAAAATGAGAACGGTCTTCGAGTTGAGCACCTTTTTTTCCAAATTATTGAGATTAAGAACCATCTCCAGCGCTTGAGCAAAGGTAACATTTTCGAGGGATACGGTGATCTGATTCTGTCGGATATTCTCGTCAAAAATGAAATTGATCTCGGAAAGTTCCGAGAGGATATCGAAAACCTGACGTATCTGGGTGTTTTTGAATTCCAGGGTGATCGGTTCATGGGAAGCCACATCGAGGTCATAACCGTCAACAATGGTCCTCCGCCGCTTGATCTTCTCGGCCAACTTCAGAACCTTTTTGTTCTGTGGTGCAAGATTCAGTGCCTGTGAAAAAGCCTGCTTGGCCTGCACGTAGCGACCGTCCTGATAAAAAAGGTCGGCATCCCTGATCAGCTCTTCCGCCTGCAATTGTTCCCCCGCCTTTTTTCCTTCGAATTCGGCTTTTTCAAGGGAGGGATCGAGAACCGACGCGAGCTGGAACTCGCTGATGGCCTCGACATAATTCTCCTCCTCGGCGAAACGCTGCCCTTTCTGGAGATGAACCCAGGCAGCCTTTTGCTTGGACTCCTGCAGCTTCATCCGGTACTCGTGACTCTCGGGATTCTTTTGGGTCGCCTTGATATATGCCACGACGGCCTGATCGTAATTCTGACGCTGAAGGTGCTCTGCGTAAGGGTCCAGGCTACCGGCGCAGCCTCCAAGGAAAGCTGTCAGCAAAAGAAAAAAAAGAAGCTTTTCCTGAATAACCTTAATCATCACATAGCCGTTCCCTTGATCCCCCACCTGACAGGATGGCGGTGTCCAAACCAGTAAATACTCTTCATTTTACCTTCATTTGAAGATTTTGCCCGGATCGGCGATGAAAAAGTCCGGAAAAATCAATGAGGGGACAATGGGGTCTACCATCGGACTAAACAGAGAGGAGTTCAGATAACAGGTCAAAACCATTGCTCATTTCGGGGAATCCTGGGATTATCCCTGGTCGAGTGCCCGCTACCATGCAAATCGAGTTAAAACCGACCCCTTAGTGCAAAAAGTAGTTCTTTCCGCAAAAGGGTTGGGCCTGAGGAGGAATTTCTTCATTCGGTTGATGAAACGGGCATGACTTTCAAACCTCTCAACCACGGAAAACATAAGGCTTTATTTCAAGGATAGGGCGATCCGGTCAGTGCCGCGTGGGGTTCAGGGGAATAAGTTTGGCAGGGGCCGGATTTCGTTTCTTCCGGGCAAGATAGTCCTCCGGGTCGGACAAGACACGGCCGAAAGTCATAACTTGATCCCAGAACAGTTCGACCATTAGGTTCATACGCGAAACAGGATCTTTCTCCAAGGACAGTTTGGCGTCGAGACAAAACTGCATACCGTAGGCTCGTTGCCGCCAATGCTCTGGAAATCCGGCGATGGTCTGTTCAATAAGTTGCTTGCGCTCCAACTCAAAGAGCTCGGGATTGCTGCGATGAAGCTCGGCAAGCCGAGCAATTGTTTCTTGGAATGTGGAGCTTTCAACCTCCATGCTACCTCCTCTGGCGCCACAGGGACCCGGCCCCACATTTAAGAAGATGAAAGACGATCCTTTTTTTATTATGCCAGAGGAGGCAGTATTAACAAGGAGGGCAATGGGGTCGGTGATCATTGCTTCGACCTATCTCTGCCGCCACTACAACATCGTTGCCGATTTCCCGATGACGCTGATCGCTACTGCGGTAGTCTTCCCGATCGTCTTCTCGATCGGCGGAGCCTACAAGCGGCGTGAGAATGCCCTGGTCAAATACAGCTCAATCAAGGCACACGGCCGAGCCATCTACTTCGCAACCCGCGACTTCTCGAAGCTCTCGGAGTTCATCAACCAAGACCTGCGGGGCAAGGGCCTGCCGTCTGGCGAGGCGTCACGCTGCAACCAGTTTCTGAGCAAAATGGACATCGCATTCGAAGATGTGAAGCATATCTACCAGTACCGCACGCCGCGCACGCTGAGTGCCTTCAGCGATTTCTTCGTCAGCGTTCTGCCGGTGGTTTACGGCCCCTACTTTGCCGCCAAGGCTTCAAGCTACTCGAGCGGGCGGCTTATGTGATGCCGATCCTTTTCCCCCTGGTTCTCGTCAGCCTCGACAACATCCAGGAGCACTTGGAGAATCCCTTCGACCAGGTTGGCGAGGATTATATCATTATCAATGCGGAGAAAATCGTCGAACGTCTAGACTTGCGCTAAAGGGAGCAGATAAAGAGCTGTGTAGCGAATGGGGAGATACGTTGGCATTCACGGAAAGGTACGGTGGTTATCATGCGTGATGCGCCACCAGGGTTACAATGACGACCTGTCCCCAATGGAGTTCGCGCGGCGACATTTATTGAAAATCGGAAGTGTCTAAATTACTGGGTTCGATTCACATACCCACCTCCCGTTTCGGTTAATCACGCTCGTTCAAGTTTTCCACTACCCGCAGGGCCAGTCGCACCGCCGCCTGCTCCGCCTTCTGCTTCTGCTCCAGCAGCACCTGCTCGCCGCTGAGCCGCTCGGCCAGCACCGCGCAGACGCAGCCGGCGGCAAAGCCGTAAACCAGCCCCATCTTGAACAGGGTGCCGGCCTCCATTTCGTAATTGAGGATGTTGAGCTGGCGGTACTCCTCGCTTAGCCCCCGTAGCCGCCGCAGCAGGTAGGGGTTGGCCGAGTCGCTGCGCTCCTGCCCCTCGTAGAAGCTGTCGACGCTGGCGGTAATCCCCAGGTGATGCTCAATTTCCAGCTGCCGCGCCGCCTCCACCAGCGCCACGGTGACAAAAGGATCGGCCGCCGCCGGGTATTCCACCGGCGCGATATCTTCTGCGGCCCCCTGCCGGCACAACGCCGCCTGGGAGATGACCACCGAGCCGGCCCGCACCCCCGGCGCCAGGGCGCCGCAGGTCCCCACCCGGATGATCGTGCCGACCCCCACCTGCACCAGCTCATTGACCACGATCGACAGCGACGGTGCCCCCATCCCCGAAGTCGCTGCCAAAAACCGCCGGCCGTTCTCCAGTTCACACAGGTAGCTGTTCAGGCCCCGGTTCTCTGACAGCGTCCGCAGGCACTGCACCCCCGGAGTCTGTTCGGCGATCCGCCGCGCTCGCTGCGGGTCGCCACAGAGCAGGGCGAAGTGCGGCGGCGCCTTGCCCAGCTCGCCGCGGCCGAAACCGATGTGGTAGCAACGCTCCGAATTCATCTGCAACTCCTCTCTGATGATTGTAATTATCTAGGAGACTGTCGGACTTCACATAAACCGACTGCAAAATCGACTGATCGGCCCATATCTCCGACGATTTTCGACAAATAGCCCTGCTATTCGTTCTCAAATCCTCGAAAATCTGGTCTCGACCATCCGATTTTTCGTTTCGGCCCGTCAAGTCCG
>JAQYWA010000196.1 GCA_030145265.1 Desulfuromonas sp.
CCGATCGAAAAATGACCGATGCGATCAAAATGGTTGCGCTCGAAGCCGAACAGGTCGGTGATGAAATCGAAGGGGACATTGGCGAAGGTGTAGTGGCCGCCGACCGTGTGCCAGAACATCCAGAAGGCGAGCAGGGCGTACGACAGGTTGCTGAAGCGGAATGTACCGAAGGTCAGCACCAGAAGCACGAAAACCAGTACCACCGGGATGACTTCGGCGATCCATACCTCACGCGAGACCGGATCGATTCCCAGGGCGATAAAAAACAGCACGAAAACCGCAGCCAGCGCCTGTGGAAAATCGCGTTGCAGCATAAAACCCCCTCCTCAGAAAAATTCAGTCTGGTTATGTGCTTTGCTCCAGGAAATGCCGGAGAGCCCAGAGAAAACCTGAAATCTTTTTGGATAGCTCTGGGTGTTCTGTGGTGGCAGCCTTTTTCTGATTGGTAATCCCCTTGACTCACGTGGATTACCAGGAAAGCCCGTAGCTAAAGCTACCCCATTTTTGCTTTTTCAAGGGTTTCCTCATGCCAGAGCCGCGCCGCGTCGACCTCTTCCATGACGCCATGCACGTCGGCCGGAATGTTGCTCTGTTCAAAGCGGCCGGTCAGTATGGTTTCCGGGCTGAGTTCACCGGTGGCGTAAAGCTTCCAGATCTCTCTACCGTAATCGGTGGCCAGAAGATCGGGGGCAAAACGGCCGAAGTAGGCGGTCATGTTTGCCACATCCCGCTGCAGCATATCGGCGGCGTTGTTGTTTCCCGCGGCGTCAATGGCCTGGGGCAGGTCGATGATAACCATCCCGTCGCTACTTAGCAGCACGTTATACGGGGAAAGGTCTCCGTGAACGAGTCCGCCGCAAAGCATGAGAAGGATCTGCCCGATCATCACGCGGTGGTATTCCCGGGCCTGGGCCTCGGTCAGCCTGACATCGTTGAGTCGCGGTGCGATGTTGCCGTTTTCGTCGACCACCAGTTCCATCAGCAGGATTCCATCGACGTAGTTATAAACCTGCGGCACGCGCACTCCTGTGGCGGCCAGGCGGTGCAGGGCATCCACTTCGGCATTCTGCCAGGCGTCTTCCTGCTCTTTACGGCCAAACTTCGAGTGCTTGCCGATAGCGCGCGCCTGCCGGCTGTTTCTCACCTTGCGGCCTTCCTGGTACTTGGACGCCGTGCTGAAACTGCGGTTGTCGGCTTCCTTGTAAACTTTGGCGCAGCGAAGCTCGCCCATCGACTGGACGACGTAGACCTCGGCCTCTTTGCCGCTCATCAGCTGGGAGACGACCTCGTCGACGAGGCCGTTATGTACGAGCAGTTCAAATTTTTTTGGTATTTTCATAAGTTCTCATATCCAGTTCTGCACGCAAGGGGGATGTTGCCTCCGCAACTCACGAGCCCTTTTGGGTTTGCAGGGTGTTCGCTCGTCAGAAATGGTTCGGTCTGTTTCCGAGGGGATGAGCAAAGGCGGAGGTCGGATCGATCGATACGTAAGCAGATATTTTCGAGAGGTAACTTGATGGATAATCATACCCTAGAGCGCAAATAAAGGATAGCGTCTTTCCGCCTCTATTAGCCTTCGATTGTCAGTCTCTAATGGTTGAACAGTGCTCAATTGGTGAATTCAGTTATTCACAGGTGAAAGGAGATAGCTCACGAGGGGGCACGGCCGTTCAACCAGATCGAACAGCAGAGGATCAAGCGGATCGGTACCTGTTAAAGCTGTCATGGCATCGACGTTGATTTCTGGGTGAAAGTGCAGAAGGAACATGGCCTCGAAGCCGCGCCCACTGATGCCGTGCATAGTCAGGGAATCCGTCAGAGTCTGGAACGCAGTACCAAATAATCGATCCTGGCATCAGGGACCATAACGAACACAGGCCGCATTCTTTCACGGATGCGGCCTGTGTGCGTTGAAAAAAGAGGAGAGCTTAGCCGGAGAACTTTTTCAGGTCGGGAATGCTGCTGAGCAGTTTGGACACCAGGCCCTCGCCGGCATTGGTTTTGAGAAATCCCAACAGCTGCGAGATAAAGGGGGCGATCTTTTCAGTGCTGAGTCCCGTCTGACCGAGCATGCCGGCAAGGCCGAGGGCCGACCCGCCGCCTCCGCCGAAGGCCGAGGTGATCTTGCTGAGCAGTCCGCCGAAACCGACAGCGCCTTCTCCTCCTCCCGAGGGGGCCGCTTGTAGCAACGAGTCGATGCCGGGGATGCTTTCTTTAATTTTGCTAAAATCTTCGCTGCTGGCCTGGCTCTGAATTAATTTGAGGATTCCGCCGGTGGCTGCTTTGGCTGTTCCTTCTGAAAGACCCAGGGTCTGGGTCGTCTGTCCGATAAATTCTGTCTAGTCTGCCATGTTCCGTCTCCTTTTCAGTTAACTTCTGGTGTTCTCTTGATCTGCCCTGGTGGGGGATGCCTTGACGTCGCCGGCGGTTATCCCGCCAAGCGCCAGTCCTTTGCTGAGGAGCCTGTTCCAAGAGTATAAAAATTAACTGAACCGTCATGTTGCGAAGACGTTTTAACCTTCTGCAAGACGGGCGTCGCAGGAGCATTTTATCTGTTTTGTGGTAAGTTTATTTCAAGTCTGTGATTAGCAGGTTTTTTTCAACGGAAAGTGAAAACGCCATGCCCCCTGCCCCCCCCTCTGCAACCAGGGTTCTTTCCCGCGTCTGGTTCGCGTCGGCAATGATGCTGGCGGTTGCCGTGTTCCTGGCGCTGCTGCAGCCGGAATCGTTGTGGCCGCAGGACCTGCCGAAAAAAATCGTCGCTGCCGTGCCGGCCCACTCGCCCCCGCAATATCAGCGTGACCCTGAGACGGGGAGGCCGACCGGCTTTGCCGTGGAGATCATGGACGAAGTGGCCCGGCTGAGCGGCCTGAACATCTGCTACCAGGTGTTCGGTTCCTGGCCGGAAGTTCACCAAGCCATCATGGACGGCCGCGCCCTGATCGTGCCGGACCTGGGGATTACGGCCGAGCGGGTGAATGACTACGATTTCACCAGACCCATCGAAGCCGAACACCTCCGGATTTTCGTGCGGGAGACCAACGCCGACATCCTGAGGATCGAATCGCTGGTCGGCCGCAAGGTGGGGGTGGTCGAATTCAACGCGGGCTTCTACCTGATGGAGGCCCGGGACGAAAGTGGTCTCATTGTCTTCGACTGTTTCGAAGACGCTTTTCTGGCGCTGCTTTCCGGAAACATCGACGCCCTGGTCTTTCCGGAAGGACCGGGTTGGATGATGGCCCAGGCCGCCGGTCTCGACCACCGGGTCATAACAGTGGGGGCACCGCTTCTCGAGGTCAAACAGGGAATTGCCGTTCGCAAGGGCAACCCGGAGTTGCTGCAGGCTTTGGACGAGGCGGTGCGGATGCTGGAGCAGTCGCCGAAATACCGGCAGATTTACACCAAGTGGTTCAAGGTCCCTGAGCCGTACTGGAACGTCCAGCGAGTGGCCACCCTGATGGGAGGGCTGCTGGTTTTTTGCGTGGTGACCCTGGTGGCCTGGCGATATACGTCGATCAGTCGCATGAACAAATCCCTGCGCGCCTCGATCAGCGAACGGGAACGGATGGACCAGGCCCTGCGCAAGAACCAGCAGCTGTTGCAGGGGATCATGGACCATTCCCCGGCGCACATTTTCATCAAGGATCTGGAGGGCCGCTACCTCCTCTGCAACCGCAGCTTCGAAAGCGCTTTCTGTTCCAGCGACAACCCCATCGTCGGGCGCGACGATTACCAGATTTTCCCTCGCGAGATCGCTGCGGCCTTCCGGGCCAACGACCGCCGGGTGATGGAATCGGCCATGCCCCTCGAGACCGAAGAGATCGAATCCCACAACGACGGCTTGCATACATCAATCGTCTTCAAATTCCCTCTGCTCGATGAAGCCGGCGTACCTTACGCCCTTTGCGGGATTGCCACGGACATCACCGCCCGCAAGCAGATGGAGCAGGCCCTGCGCAAAAGCCAGTCGCAGCTCAGGGCCATCTTTCAGAATGTGGCCGCCGGCATTGCCGTGTACAACTCGGCGGGGCGGTATCTGGAAATCAACGACAAGTGGGCCGAAATGCTAGGTTATTCAAACGAGGAGATTGTCGGCAGAGACTTCGGGGAAATGACCTTTCCGGCCGATCTGGAAGAGAGCCGGCAGCGTTTCAACGAACTGATTGCGAACAGGGTCGACAGCTACCGGTTTGAAAAGCGCTATCTGCGCAAGGATGGCAGCGTATTCTGGGCCGACCTGTCGATGACCCGGATCCTTGATCGAGAGGCCGGGATCGAGGCGCTGATTGCCGTGATCCTCGACATCACCGATGCCAAAGAGGCCGAAGAACAATTGAAAAAAGTCAACCGCGAACTGGAAAGCTTCGTCTATACAGTCTCCCACGATCTGCGTTCACCGCTGACTTCCATCCTCGGGTTTTCTGAATTTTTGCAGGACAACTATAAGGGAACATCCGATGAGCAAATAGAAGATTGCTTAAATGAGATCGAAAAAGGTGGTCGTAAGATGTTGGCT
>JAQYWA010000197.1 GCA_030145265.1 Desulfuromonas sp.
GATGAAACCCTCGACGACCTGCGTTCTGGCGGCCTGAAAATCATCCAGAAAAAGGATGGCTACCGCTTTTCCCTCGATCCTGTACTGCTTTGTGATTTTGCCAAGGTAGGCGCCGGCGACTCGGTGGTCGATCTCGGCACCGGCTCGGGGGTGATCCCGCTGCTCTTGGCACGGCGTAGCGAAGCCGCCCGTATCACCGGTGTTGAAATCCAGCCGGAGCTGGCCGACCGGGCCCGGCGCAGCCTGGTTCTCAACGGGCTGCAGGAGCGGGTGACGATTGTTGAGCGGGATCTGCGCGAACTGCGCGGCGACCTGGAGCCGCAATCCTGCGACGTGGTGCTGAGCAATCCGCCTTATCGCCGTGGCGGCACTGGCCGGACGGCTCCGGTGGCTGAGCGGGCCGCCGCCCGCCATGAGCTGTCCGGCGGCCTGGACGATTTCCTTGCCGCCGCCGCGTATCTGCTGAGGCAGGGCGGACGCTTTTACATCATCTACCTGGCCGAACGTCTGGCCGAACTGCTGGCGGCGATGTGCCGGCAGCGCCTTGAGCCGAAACGGCTACGCGGCATTCATTCACGCAGCGGCGAACCCGCGCGCATGGTGCTGGTTGAAGGCCGTCGAAACGGACGCCCCGGAATGTCGGTAGAGGCGCCGTTGTATGTCTATGATGGGGAGGATTACACGGCCGAGGTGCTGGCGATTTACGGAGAAGAAGGGTAGGGGCGAATCTTGTATTCGCCCTTGATTGGGCAGATCATCAACGGGCGAACACAAGGTTCGCCCCTACGTTGATAAATCACTTTTCTTTGCTTCGGGCCACTTTTTTTTGCAGGGTCAGGAGTCGGCGCAGGCTTTCTTTCAATTCGGGATCGTCGAGGGTGCCGAGCGCGGTCTCGATTTCAGCTTTGTCGGTTTCGCCGAGCGGCAGGTCGAGCCACTCCGGTGGTTTCGGCGGTGGCGGTAAAACCGGGGGCGGGACGATTTTACCCTGGCGCAGAAAGAGATCCTTGAGGATGGCGCCGCCGAGGCGTTCGTTGAGCAGGACGAGGATTTTTGGCTTCATCAGCTGCAGCGTTTGCATCCAGACTGCCTGGTCGATGCGGATCTCCAATACCCCCTCGCGGATGCGTACCGGCCGCGCCCGGGCGGCGATCTGCGGCCCCACCGTCTCATCCCAGATCTGCCAGGTCCGGTATTCCCGTACCTTGTCTTCGAGTCCCCGCTTTTGTAGCATGTCACTGATCAGGCTGCCCATCGTGGCGGCCTTTTTCATTCTCGGCCGGCGTTCCCGACTCATGGCTTGCGTCGTCGGTTGATGTTGCCGCCCAGCAGTTGCCCGGCCACGGCGCAGACGAGGGTGACGGGAACGGCCTCCCAGCCGAATTCGTAGCCGATGCGCATGGCCAGGATGAAGGGGATGGAAATGTGGATATAAACGAACCAGCGCAGGGAATACTTGCGGGTCGATTCTCTCAGGTATCCCAGCGGAAGATTGGCGAAAAATGCGAAGCACAGCAGGTTGGTCATGTGTAGGGTCTGGGTCGGGTTCAAACGCGGTCCTTTCAACGGCAATTTGCCTCGACGACCGACCTGTGAAGGACTCGGCGGGGGGCAAAAGTTTACCGAAACAGTGTAGCTTTAAGGACAAGGACCTGTCAATCGGTGAAGTGCTGCTTGCGGCTGCGTCCGTAGAGGGTGGCGAGCTCGGAGAGCTTACGGGTGCATTCGCTGTTCAATGTCCCCGGCGAAAAGCGCCAGCCCCAATTGCCTGAAGGTTTGCCGGGGAGATTCATGCGTCCTTCGTCGCCGAGTCCGAGCACATCCTGCAGGGGAAAGACGCTGAGTCGGGCGACGCTGGCCATGGCCTGCCGGATCAGGTCCATCGGCATGTCCCCGCCATTATGGCCGAGGTAGTCGCGGACCCGATCCTTCTCGACTTTTTTCAACGAGCGCCACCAGCCGAGGCTGGTGTTGTTGTCGTGGGTGCCGGTGTAGATGACGCAGTCGCGGGTCAGGTTGTGGGGGAGATAGGGATTTTCGGCATCGTCGCCGAAGGCGAACTGCAGGATTTTCATGCCGGGCAGTCCGAAGCTGTCGCGCAGGGCCTCGACCTCGGGGGTGATTACTCCCAGGTCCTCGGCAATTAGCGGCAGTTCGCAGCCGAATTCCTGCTGCAGGCGGTGGAACAGGGCCGCGCCGGGGACTTGTACCCACTGGCCGTTGATGGCGGTAGCTTCGTCGGCGTCGATGTTCCAGCTGGCTTCGAATCCGCGAAAATGGTCTATGCGCACCAGGTCGGTCTGTTGCAGGTTGGCGCGGAATCGGGCCAGCCACCAGAAATAGCCGTCTTCCGCCATCCGTTCCCAGTTGTACAGCGGATTGCCCCAGCGTTGACCGGTTTTGCTGAAATAGTCGGGAGGCACCCCGGCGACCACCGTCGGCTGTCCCTCCTCATCGAGATGGAAGAGCTGCGGGTTGGCCCAGACGTCGGCGGAGTCGTAGGCAACGAAAATGGGGATGTCGCCGATAATGCCGATGCCGTGCCGGTTGGCGTACTCCTTGAGGATGCCCCATTGCTCGAAAAAGACGAACTGGACATATTTGTGGTGGCGGATCGCCTCGGCCAACTCGGTGCCGTACTGATGCAGGGCGCTCTGTTTGCGCTGGCGGATCGGCCCGGGCCAGCGGTCCCAGGAAACGTCTTTGAAATGCCGGCGCAGGGCCTGGAAGATGGCGTAATCGTTGAGCCAAAAGGCTTGCTCGACACAAAAGGTGTCGAACTCCCGCCGGCGTGGCGCGGTGGTTTCGTTCCAGAAGCGGTGGCTGGCCTTGTGCAGCAGGCGTTCCTTGAATCCCTGGACGAAGCTGTAGTGGGCTTCGCCTTCGGCCATGGCAACCCCCTCGATATCAACGAGGTCAAGGTCGCCGGTCTCAACCAGTCGTTCCAGGCAGATCAACAGGGGATTGCCGGCGAAGGCCGAATAGGAACTGTAGGGGGAATTGCCGTAGCCGGTGGGGCCGAGCGGCAGAATCTGCCACCAGGATTGTCCGGCGTCGGCCAGGAAGTCGACGAAGGCATAGGCTTCGGCACCGAGGGCTCCGATGCCGAAACGGCCGGGCAGGGATGTCGGGTGCAGGAGAATGCCGCTCGAGCGCGAAATGGCCATGGTGTTCCTCCGTCAGGGGGGTAAGTCTCTTTTATACCACGAACCGGACGGAAGGACATCAGGTTGTGCGGGTTATTTTTCTTTGGAAAGGCTGAGTTTGCAGTGGACGCAGCGGCCGCCCCAGGAGGTGGAAATGCCTTTCATGTGAAAGCGATCGCCGCAACGGGGGCAGAGCGCGAAGCTGACCAGGATCCCCCCTGCCGACGCCATCACCAGCCAGAGGATGCCGACCACCAGGGCGAGGTTGTCGCCGCCGATTTTCAGGGCGAACCAGATGACCGGGATGTAGGTGGCGAAAACCGTCCAGAGAAACCTTCTGCGGGTGCGGATTGCGGCAAGACGTGCAGGCAGATCCGGCGAAACCGTTTCATCCATGGCGCCCCTCCCATACTGTCATGTGTATACGGAATAGCATCGTTCAGTTGCCGTCTTGGTCAATGTTAATTTCACATTCTCGGTGGCTTCTGCGCGATTGACGGGGACGTGATTCTTATTGTATAATCAACCCTTGCAACGGGCTGTCTGATCGGCCCGCTTTTTTGTGCCCAGCGCGCCCAAGTATAGAATACGGAGTTCGTTTTGCAGAAACACAACCAAAAAGAAGTTGACTGCCGTCGCACCTTCGGCATCATCAGCCATCCGGATGCCGGTAAAACCACCCTGACCGAAAAACTGCTGCTGTTCGGCGGTGCCATCCAGATGGCCGGTGCGGTCAAGGCCCGCAAGGCGACCCGCCATGCCACCAGCGACTGGATGGCCATGGAGCAGGAGCGCGGCATCTCGGTCACCTCGTCGGTGATGAAGTTCAACTACCGCGATTACGAGGTCAACCTCCTCGATACCCCCGGCCACCAGGACTTCTCCGAAGATACCTACCGGGTGCTCACCGCCGTCGACTCGGCGCTGATGGTCATTGACAGCGCCAAGGGGGTCGAGACCCAGACCCGCAAGCTGATGGAGGTCTGCCGTATGCGCAACACCCCCATCATCACCTTCATCAACAAGCTCGACCGTGAAGGGCGCGAACCGCTCGATCTCCTTTCCGATATCGAGGAGACCCTGCAGATCGAGTGTGTGCCCCTATCCTGGCCGATTGGCATGGGTAAGCGGTTCAAGGGGACCTATAACCTCTACCGCAAGGAACTCTTCCTGTTTACCCCCGGCCAGGAAACTCGCAATGACGATGGCATTCGCATCACCGATCTGAACGACCCGCGTATCGACGAGCTGCTCGGCAGTCAGGCCGAGGAATTGCGCCAGGACATCGAACTGCTTGAGGGCGCCGCCAATCCCTTCGAGCTCGAGGAATTTCTCAAGGGGAACCAGACTCCGGTCTTTTTCGGT
>JAQYWA010000198.1 GCA_030145265.1 Desulfuromonas sp.
CAAGCGCCATACCGGTGGTGGCCATAAGCGCAAGTACAGAATTATCGACTTCAAGCGGGACAAAAAAGAGATTCCGGCCAAGGTTGTTACCATTGAATACGACCCAAACCGTTCTTCCCGTATCGCTCTGCTTAACTATGCTGACGGCGAAAAGCGCTACATTCTGGCTCCTCACGGCATTACTGTCGGGGACACCCTCATTGCCAGCGAGCAGGCCGATATTAAGCCGGGCAATGCTATGGCGATACGCTCGATTCCTTTGGGTACCTGGGTACACAACATCGAGCTCAAGATCGGCAAGGGTGGGCAGCTGGCGCGCAGCGCCGGGACTTACGCCATGATTGCTGCCAAAGAAGGCAAGTACGCTCAGTTGCGTCTCCCCTCCGGTGAAGTCCGTTTGGTCCTGCAGGATTGCTGCGCGACCGTCGGTCAGGTTGGCAACTTGGATCACGAAAATGTCAATATCGGTAAGGCCGGCCGTAATCGCTGGCTCGGCATTCGCCCGCAGAGCCGCGGCGTTGCCATGAACCCGGTAGACCATCCCCACGGTGGTGGTGAAGGTAAGAGTTCGGGTGGCCGTCACCCGGTCACTCCCTGGGGTGTGCCGACCAAGGGCTACAAGACCCGGACCAACAAGCGTACGGACAAGTTCATCGTCCGCCGTCGCAAGAAATAACGTTTCTTTGTAATAGAGGAGAAGGCAGTGGCTAGATCAATCAAAAAAGGGCCGTACGTCGAGGAAAGCCTTTTGCGTAAAATTGAAGCTGAAGGTGGCGCCAGCAACAAAAAGGTTATTAAAACCTGGTCTCGGCGTTCCACCATCGTCCCTGACTTTGTCGGCCTGACCTTCGCCGTGAATAACGGCAAGAAATTCATCCCTGTTTTTGTTTCCGAAAACATGGTTGGCCACAAGCTCGGTGAGTTCTCTCCGACCCGGACTTACTACGGCCACGGTGCGGATAAGAAAAGCAAGAAAAGATAAGATCCTGCATAGGAGTTTCATTCATGGAAGCCAGAGCTAAACTGAGTTACGTGCGCCTTTCTCCCCAGAAGACCCGCCTGGTTGTCGACATGGTGCGTGGCAAGGGAGTACAGGATGCGCTGAATCTCCTCAAGTTCTCTCCGCAGAAAGCCGCAGCCATCGTTTCCAAACTGGTGAGTTCTGCGGTTGCCAACGCAGAGCAGAGGGGGGTCTCCGACATCGACCGTCTGGTGGTCAAGGCGATTAGTGTCGACCAGGGACCTGTTCTTAAGCGCTTTATGCCCCGTGCACAGGGGCGCGCTACTAAGATTCGTAAACCTACAAGCCACATTACTGTGATTCTTGACGAAAAGTAGATTGTGAGGAGGTGATAGTTTGGGCCAGAAAGTACATCCAATAGGATTCCGCTTAGGAATCATTAAAACTTGGGACTCCAAGTGGTATGCAGAGGCGGATTACGCCAAGCTGCTGCATGAAGATATCAAGCTGCGGAACTACCTCAAAAAGAGGCTTTACCACGCCGGTATTTCCAAGATTGAACTGGAACGTGCCGCAAACAAGGCGAAGATCAACATCTTTGCTGCACGTCCTGGCATCATTATCGGTAAGAAAGGTTCCGAGGTTGAAGCGCTCAAAAAAGAGCTGGCCAAACTCACCGATAAAGAAATCTTCATAAATATCCAAGAAGTACGTAAGCCGGAAATCGATGCCCAGCTGGTGGCTGAAAGCGTTGCGCTGCAGCTCGAACGCCGGGTCGCTTTCCGTCGCGCGATGAAGAAAAGTGTCAGCATGGCTCTCAAGTTCGGTAGCCAGGGTATCAAGATCACCTGTGCTGGCCGTCTGGGTGGCGCTGAGATGAGCCGGACCGAGTGGTACCGCGAGGGTCGCGTGCCCCTGCATACTCTTCGCGCTGATATCGATTATGGTTTCGCCGAAGCGAAGACCACTTATGGCATTATCGGTGTCAAAGTGCTTATCTTCAAGGGCGAAGTTCTCGCACGGGAACGGCAATAAGACCGAAACAGGAGTAAGCAAGCCATGTTAATGCCTAAAAAGGTTAAGCATAGAAAGACTTTTAAAGGGCGCATGAAGGGCGCCGCCAAGGGAGGGACCGATCTGAACTTCGGTGACTTCGGCCTGCAAGCGATTGAGTGTGGCTGGTTGTCGGCGCGGCAGATCGAGGCGGCTCGTCGTGCTATGACCCGTTACATCAAGCGTGGCGGCAAGATCTGGATCCGCGTTTTTCCGGACAAGCCCCTCACCAGCAAGCCTGCTGAAACCCGTATGGGTAAGGGGAAAGGTTCCCCAGATAGCTGGGTTGCCGTGATTCGCCCCGGCGTGATTCTGTACGAGATGCAGGGTGTTGAAGAAGACGTGGCCCGTGAAGCGCTGCGCCTTGCAGCCCATAAGCTCCCGATGAAGACCAAGTTTGTGATGAGGGAGGAGTTGGTAAATGAAGGCTAATGAATTGAAGGATCTCAGTGTCGAGGATCTGGCGACGAAAACTGAAGAATTGAATCAGGAACTGTTCAATCTGAGATTTCAGTTGCATACCGGACACCTCGAAAATACCGCCCGGATTCCTCAGGTTAAAAAAGATATTGCCCGGGTTAAGACCGTGCTGCAGCAGAAACAGGGATAACGAGGAGTACGAGGACGGATATGACGACTGAACGTGGAAATAAAAAGACCCGTGTCGGGATTGTGGTTAGCGACAAGATGGAAAAGACCGTTGTGGTTAAGGTCGATCAGCTGATCAAACACCCCGTTTACAAAAAATACATTAAGCGCAGTGTCTCCTATAAGGCGCACGATGAGCAGAACAGCTGTGCCATCGGGGACAAAATTCTTATCGTGGAGACCAGACCGCTGTCGCGTGACAAGCGGTGGAGAGTCCGCGAGATCCTCGAGAAAAACGTAACCGTTTAGGAGATACAAGTCATGATCCAGATGCAGTCCATGCTTGATGTCGCAGACAACTCCGGGGCTCGGAAGCTCTGCTGTATCAAGGTGCTCGGCGGCTCCAAACGCAAATATGCCGGTCTTGGAGATATTATTATCTGCTCCGTGAAGGAGGCCCTTCCCAATTCGAAGGTCAAGAAAGGTGATGTTGTGCGCGCCGTTATTGTCAGGACGGCCAAGGAGGTTCCCCGCCAGGATGGATCATTCATCCGTTTTGACAAGAACTCCGCTGTGGTGGTGAATACCGGAGGGGAGCCCATCGGAACCCGTATCTTTGGACCGGTCGCCCGTGAACTGCGCGCCAAACGTTATATGAAAATAGTTTCGCTGGCGCCTGAAGTCCTTTAAAAAAGATTACTGGGAGATAAGAGAATGGCGGCAAAAAACCTTCATGTCAAAAAAGACGACATGGTGATGATTATCGCTGGCAAGGAAAAGGGCAAGTCCGGTAAAGTAATGCGGATTTTCCCGGACAAGGGCCGGCTTAAAGTAGAAGGTCTCAACGTTGTCAAGCGGCACACCCGCCCTTCCCGGACCAACCAGGATGGCGGTATCGTTGAGAAGGAAGCTCCTCTGGATGCTTCTAATGTTCAGCTTCTTTGTGGAGCCTGCAGCAAACCGACCCGTACCGGAATCCGTGTGCTCGAGGATGGCAGCAAGGTCCGCTACTGCAAAAAATGCAACGAGATCGTGGATAAGTAACGGAGGATTTCCATGGCAAGACTGAAAGAAAAATACCAGGTCGAGCTGGTGCCTCAGCTCCAGAAAGACCTGCAGCTTAACAACGTAATGGAAGTCCCCCAGGTTTCGAAGGTTTCGATAAATATGGGCCTCGGGGAGGCTATCCAGAACATCAAGGTGCTCGAGTCGGCTGTCGAAGAACTCACCAGTATCGCTGGTCAGAAAGCCGTCGTGACCAAGGCCAAGAAGTCTATCGCGACATTTAAGCTGCGCGAAGGGATGCCGATCGGTTGCCGCGTCACCCTGCGGCGTGAGCGTGCGTATGAATTTCTTGATCGTCTGATCAATATAGCCCTGCCTCGTGTTCGTGACTTTAAGGGCGTATCGCCTAAAGGCTTCGACGGTCGCGGGAACTACACTCTTGGCATTCGCGAAGAAATCATCTTTCCGGAGATCGATTACGAAAAGATCGATAAAGTCAAGGGGTTGAACGTGACCATTGTTACTACGGCCAGAACCGACGAAGAGGGACGTGCTCTTCTGGCGGCCATGGGCATGCCTTTCAGGAAATAAGTCAGACGGATAGTGGAGGAAAAAGTGGCGAAAAAATCAATGATAATAAAGGCGAAACGGCCGAAGAAGTTCGGGGTCAGGCAAAAGAACCGCTGTCCTCTGTGTGGTCGTCCGAAAGCCTATTATCGTAAATTTGACATGTGCCGGATCTGCCTGCGCAAGCTGGCGTTGGAAGGTAAGCTTCCCGGCATTATCAAGTCGAGCTGGTAAAGAGAAATTAAGGAGCTGCATCCATGGCAATGACTGATCCTATCGCGGATATGCTGACCCGCATCCGTAATGCGGGCCTGGCGAAGCATCCGA
>JAQYWA010000199.1 GCA_030145265.1 Desulfuromonas sp.
GCGCATTTCTTGCGCCAAAAGGAGACATTCTTGAATGAAAGGCGAAAAAGGACGGCCGGTTCAGGCCACCCGCGGCAGCGAACGACACAGGCTAAGGAGCTCCGGATCGGCCAAAGGCCGCTTGTTGCGCTGGGAAATACTGCGCACCCGATCGAGCAGGTCCTCGACTTCGAGGCGATTGGCCACGATGCCAAGCTGCTTCAGGCGATGTATCAGCGCATGCCTTCCCGAGTGCTTGCCCAGCACCAGGTGGCGCGAAAGGCCGACCTCGGCGGGATCAAAACCTTCGTAATTGCCTGGATTCTTGATCACCCCGTCGGCGTGCAGCCCCGATTCGTGAGAAAACACCTTCTCGCCGACCACTGCCTTCCATTCCGGCACCGGCCGGCAACTGGCTTGACCGACATAGCGGGAAAGTTCGACAAAACGGCGGGTGTCGATCGCAGGGTCCACTCTGCAGGCGTGCTTTAGTGCCATCACCACCTCTTCAAGGGCGGCGTTGCCGGCCCGCTCACCCAAGCCGTTGACGGTCGTGTTGACAAAGGTGGCACCAGCCTTGAGGCCAGCAATGGAATTGGCGGTGGCCATCCCCAGATCATTGTGGGTATGCACCTCTATGGGCAGATCAACACGGTCGATCAGATATTTCACATTCTCGTACATGGAAAATGGTTCAAGCAGACCGAGGGTATCGCAGTAGCGGAAACGGTCGGCACCCATGGCCCGGGCAGCTTCCATCAACTCGATCAGAAAATCAAGATCGGCCCGACTCGAGTCCTCGCCGCCGACAGAGACATAGAGTCCGTGTTCTTTGGCAAAACCGAGTGCTGTTTTCAGCTGCTCCTTGACCCAACTCCGATCCTTACGCAACTTGTGACGAATGTGGATATCGGAGACCGACAGGGAGATATCAACCGCCGGCACCCCGGAATCGATCGAAGCCTGGATATCGGACTTCACCGCCCGGTTCCAAGTGATAAGCCGGGCCTTCAGCCCCATATCAACCAGAGCTTTAATACTGCGTTGCTCTTCCCTACCCATGGCCGGGATGCCGCACTCCAGCTCCCCCACTCCGATCTCATCGAGCATGCGCGCGATACGCTTTTTCTCGGTCAGGGTAAAGACCACGCCGGCGGTCTGTTCGCCGTCGCGCAGAGTGGTGTCGTCAATGATGATCTGGCGATTGTTCAAGCTTTCCATTTGAACCTCCGTGCAATAAAAAAGCCCTCGAACCTTTGTGGTTCGAGGGCTTCATTGCCAATCTGCCGGCGGCGCTGCCGAGCGGGATGTTATGTTGATGACAGGTTATTAGCAAAACCCGCGCCAAGCACAAAAATGTTGTAATTTCAGCTACTTGAAAGTGACAACATTGCCATTGTGCCGAACAATAGAACAGCGCTGCCCAAATAACTCTCGTCTAAAAAAAAACCACCTTCAGAGCCCTCATGCATGACGTTGCTAAAAGAAACGCCGATAAGGAGCGACCGATTGACTGTCAGATAACCAGACCTCTACGTTAAAAGACAACCGGCCCCGACTTTTCTTAACCGGGACCGGTTGTCTTTATTTTCTCAATCGTTGTTGCATTGAGATAGGGACGAATATGAGATGCTCTGCAAAAAAGGGGTCGCCGTTGCGACCCCTTTTCAATTTTCGAATTCAGGAGATTGTCTGGTCATCCCCAGCCGAGTTGCACCTGCTCCTCCTCGTAGCCCGAGCAGTTCTGATTGAACGACTCTTCAAACCCAAGCGCCGGGGCACCCTGTTGGTCGCGAATGACAAATCGGGTCAGCATCTGCCGTAACTTATCGGCCTGATGGGAAAGTTCTTCGGCGGCGGCACTCTCTTCAGCGTTGGCCGTGTTCTTCTGGGTCACATCGTCGATCTGGCTTCAGGCTTCGACCACCCGCCCATCTTCAACCCGGGTGTCGAGCCGTAGATGGCCCTCGATGCGGGTCAACGGATCAATCCTTACTGTACTCATTAAGCCCTCCTTCACAGAGAAAACATACGAACAGGCCCGTATACATCAAGAGGCGTACCAACATTAAATACACAAAAACACGAAACAGCATATATAGCTGATATCACAGGCGCACAATGAAACTATAATGAAATAACACCGTTCTTGTCGCGCGGAAAGGTCGTCAATTTGACATGGATTCGCTGAAAGGTCAGCCTTCTGACAGCAGGGAATACGGGAATTGGAGCAGCAAAACGGAATTAGGAAAGGGCAAAACCGGCGAGAAAATTAGCGAACAAACGTAGGGAAACAGGGCAGAGGCCATCAGCCTGACAGGAAAATTCAGCAACATACCAAGGTTGGCCGACAGCGCCAGCCCATTCGGCCACAATCGCGATGTCCACCTCCGGATGAAATTGCAACCCGTAGGCATTGCGGTAGCGGAATCCCTGCCCGGGACAAGCGGACGAGGCGGCCAGGTGAACCGCCGAGGGGGGAACATCGAAGGCATCGTTGTGCCACTCGAAAACGGTGAATGCCGGAGGAATCCCGGCAAACAGGGGATCGCACTCCCCTGCAGCAGTCAGTGTCACCGAGTGCAGGCCATGTTCGCCACGGCAGCAGGAATGCACAATGCCGCCGGTCACTTCGGCCAGCAGTTGGCCACCGAGGCAGATGCCGAGCAGCGGCAGCCCGAAATCGGCCGCGGTCCGCAGCCAATCTTTCAGCGGCAACAGGCAGGGGTAGTCGTCGGTGTCGTCCACCCCCATGTAGCCGCCAAGAATAACAGCCGCCGCGATGGTGCCTAAAGCGGGCAGGCTATCACCGTCGAAAAGACGAACCACCCGGTGCGGCACCTTGTGTTCTCGCAGAAACTCACCATAAATTCCGGCCGGCACCCGGGCATCGCATTGAATCACCAGCACCATGGTCACACCTCAATACAGCCGGCGGAAGGCCGAGGCCTTGATCACCGCGTAGATTTCGCTGCCGGGCTGGATATCCAGTTCCTCAGCCGCCCGTTTCACCACCTGGGCAATCAGTCGCTCGCTGCCGCAGGCCAGTTCGATCCCGACCCGCCCGTCCATCTCGAAGGTGCTGACCGCCTCACAGCGCAGCAGGTTGCGGGCGCTGATCGCCTCGGGTCGGCCGCGAAAGAGCATGATGTCTTTGGACGAGAGTTCGAACAGCGCATCTCCTGCCCCTACCGCCCCCCCCGCCCCGATCAGCAGACGGGTGCCGTTCCAGGGGTAGGCGAACAGACCGTCATCATCGCTCGGGTCGGAGAGCTTGAGCAGGTTGATGTAGCCGGCCCGGGTCCAGCCCATTCGCTGCCGGGCCAGTTCATCGGGGCTGGTCTGGGCCGATACCCCCCCCTTGTGCAGCACGATCACTTCGTCGGCCATCAGCCGCATTTCGTTTGTCGAGTGCGAGATCAGCAGGGTCGGCACAGCAAAGCGCTCGCTGATGGCGGTGAGATAGGGGATGATCTGATACTTGAGGGCCTCGTCGAGGGCCGACAGCGGCTCGTCCATGATCAGCAGCTTTGGGCTGGCCAGCACCGCCCGCCCCAGAGCCACCCGCTGACGTTCGCCGCCAGAGAGGGCCTCGGCGCGGCGATCGAGCAGCCCGCCGAGATCGAGCACCTCGATCAGGTCTTTTGGATCAATCTTACGCAGCGCCGCCGGGGTGCGCTTATAGCCATACAGCAGGTTGCGCCGAACGCTCATATGGGGAAAGAGGTGGGCATGCTGGAAAACCACGGCGATGCGCCGCCGCTCCGGCGGCAGGCAGATGCGCTGTTCCGAGCAATAAAGCAGTTCGCCGTCCAGCTCGATGCGCCCCCGGTCGGGCGGGATCAGTCCGGCGATCATATGCACCAGGGTCGACTTGCCGCTCCCCGAACGACCGAATACACCGACGCGGTCGGCGTGGGTAACAAAGCCGGCGTCGAGGGTAAAATCGCCAAGCTGCTTGTGCAGGGAAACCTGGAGCTTCATGAGTCCCTCCGCCGGCTGAAACGCCGCAGCAGCCCCTCGTTGAGCAGCAGCACGGCAAAGGAGAGCACAATGGAAACGGCACACAACGTCAACGCCATCCGGTCGCCCCCGGGCGTGTTGGTGTAGTCGTAAATGGCCAGCGGAATCGTCTGGGTCACCCCGGGGATATTGCCGGCGATAATGATGGTGGCGCCGAATTCACCGAGGCTGCGGGCGAACATCAGGGTCGCCCCGGCCAGCACCGAGCGCCCGGAGAGGGGGATGATGACGGTGAACAGGGTGTCGTACCAGTGCGCCCCCAGGGTGCGGGAAGCCTGCAGCAACTTTTCGTCGATCCCCTCCAGGCCAAGCCGAATCGAGCGTACCAGCAGCGGAAAACCGACTACCATCGAAGCGAGTACCGCCGCCTTCCAGGTGAAAATGATGCGGATGTCCCAGGTCTTGAGCAGCGCCCCGAGCCAGCCGCGCTCACCGAACAACAACAGCAGCAGGTAACCGACCACCACCGGCGGCA
>JAQYWA010000200.1 GCA_030145265.1 Desulfuromonas sp.
AAACTGGGGACCCATGTGCATGGTCAACACCTCGTTGACATGCTCGACCTGAGGATAGCTGGTGACGATTTTACGGATATCCGCAACGACTTGCACATTGGCGCTTTCGCCGATCAGCAGGCCCTTGGTTTCATAAGCCAGCCAAATCGCGGTGCCACCGAGGATCAGGCCGATGACAATCGAGGCCAGTCCGTCATAGATGAGATTTCCTGTCACTTGGGAAAGAAAAACACCGAAGAAGGCGACCAGCAGACCGAGGAGAGCCGCAGAATCTTCAAACAGAACGACAAAGGTGGTCGGATCCTTCCCCTTCCTAACCGCTTCAAGATAGCCCCATTTACCCTTGGAGCGGGAAAATTGAGTCAGGGCAAAATAGAGCGCGGCGCCTTCAAACAAAACGGCCAGACTGAGAACGATGTAGTTGATATAGGGATTTCTGATCGGCTCAGGAGCAAGCAGATGATGGATTCCCTCATACAAGGAGACGCCGGCGCCGACGGCAAAGATCAACAACGCGACGACAAAGCTCCAAAAATAAACTTCTTTGCCATGACCGAAGGGGAAACGCTCGTCCGCTGCTTTCTTCGCCTTGTGCAGACCTAGCAGCAACAACAACTGATTCCCGGTATCGACAACCGAGTGGATACCCTCCGAGAGCATCGCCGAACTACCGGTCAGGGTCGCGGCAACAAACTTGGTCACCGCCACCAGGGTGTTGCCGAGCAGAGCGGCATAGATGACTTTTTTCGATGAACCGGCCACGCCGTGCTCCTTTTCTCAACGCTGGTTCAAATGGTTGCCAGGGACGTCAGTTCCGACCTCACGTCCGTTCGCATTGGCTCATCCAGGCCGCAAGGAACAAGGAAAAGACATTTGTTTTCTTGTGCTTATCTTAGCGTCTTTGCGACTTTGCGTGAACAATGATCTTAATTTTTATTTTGCTTTTGGCCGTATTGCTCTTCTTCCTAAATTCTCGATTCAGAATTGACGAACGCGAATCCGCGAATTATTCTCCTCCGGCATTTCCTGTGCGGCAACACCATGCTTATGAAAATTGTCCAGGGGGATCTGCATCGCCAGCATGCCAATGGAAGTCACCGACAGCAGGGCGAGAAAAGCCAATCCCATGCCGACCCGCCTGCCCATACTCACGGCATAGTAACGCGCCTTCTCGGCTGCGGATCGTTTTGATGACGAGTAGATCTGCAGACTGCCCATGATGATAATCAGGGCAATAATCGGTGACCAGGTCAGATAAAAGAGGCCGATCGCCCCGACCAGCCCAAGAATCCACAACTTGGGACTGATGACGCCGATGATCCGTCCGCCGTCCAGGGGGGAGATCGGCAGCAGGTTGAACAGGTTGAGCAAAAACCCGGACATCGCCAGGGCGTACCAGAAGGGGTTGCCGGTCACCAGGCCCGCTCCGGCACAACCGATCGCCCCCAGCGTGCCGAGCAACGGTCCGCCATAGGCCATCACCGCTTCGCCAAAGGCATTTTCAGGCATCTCCTTCATACCGATAAAGGCGCCCATAAACGGGATAAACATCGGCGCCGTCGCCTTGATCCCCATCATCCGCAGTGCAACCACATGCCCCATTTCGTGAATGAACAGCAGCGCGACAAAACCAGCCGCAAAGGGCCAGCCCCAGAACATCGCATAGGCCCAGATGCTGATCAGCATGGTGAGAAAGGTTTTGAACTTGCCGATCTGCAGAATCACCGCGAGGTATTTGAATTTGCCGAGGATGTAAAAGAGCAGCAGGCCGACCGGCCCGAACTTGCGCAGAAAGCCCTTTAGCCCGGAAGGCGGCGGGGCCGCTGCCGGGACATGGGGAGTAGGAACATCGATTTCCGAATCTGACGGGGTATCATTCATTGTCATGCCTGGGGGACTGAACTGTCCGGTTAGAGTTTCGGACAGCATAAGTCATTTCGGCGGTTTGCGCCAGCAGCAATGGTCAGCGAAAAGGGAGTAACCGAATTTTTGTGAAGGCACAAATACGGGAAGTGTCCCGGCGTTCCCGGCTTTTCCCCCGCGTGGGAAAGGGCGTTTCTCTTTGGCCTTATCGTGGCCCATGTTGCGAAATAAACGGCAAAGCCCCAACCATCGTCCGGCCCAATAATCCCTTCGTATAGGCACGGCATGCCGTGCCCTGGTTCATCGGCACCAGCCCAAACCTGGCACGGCTTTTAAAGTTTAGATATCGCTAGGTCAATCTGCTCAATTCGCTTGGGATTCGACGGGTGCGAACTCAAGAATCCACCACCGACACCATAGAGCCCCTCCAAGGTCAGAATCGACGCTTTCATGGCCCGGGGGTCTTTCTTCAGGCGGTGCAACGCCTTGACGGAGTAGGCATCGGCTTCAAGCTCATCGGCCTGAGAAAAATGGGCATCTATCGCCTTCTTACCGAGTTGCCCCAACTGGGAAGAAGTCAAAGATCCGATATAGCCCCCGATTGAAGCCGCTGCCTGAAAGGCCGTATCCGAAAGGATCTGCTCACGCATCTGTTCATAGCTGTGCTTCAATTTGACATGACCCATTTCATGCGCAATAACCGCAAAGACCTGATCATCCGGCATGGCATCAAGAATCCCGGAATAAACGCGCACCGTACCATCCGCCATGGCAAAGGCATTAACATCCGGGGCCAAATACACTTTAAAATTGAGATTCAAGCCATCATAGTGCTCCAGGCCCTTTGTCAAATTGCGCAGCCGCACAGCATAGGGGTCATTGTCGTCAGCCACCTTGGTTTGCCTATCCAACTCAGCCGCAGCCAGTGTCGCCGTCTGCTTAACGCTATCTTCCGACAACGTCGTTGCCTGCAGCACGCCGCCACCGACCCCCAGTGCCTTCTGCACATCAAAGCCACCTCCGGCAGCGCAACCGCCGAGAAGAACAATCAACGCCAATCCGACAACAAGTTTGGGAGTATTTTTCATTTTCAGCGCTCCTTAAAAATAAAATAGGAATTCATCGCAAGATACACTCACCAGCCGCCGATCGCCAGAGTTTTCCCAATCAGGACGCCCGGAGCCATCCCCATCGATCAACATTCAAACCACCTCCATCTATCCAAGGGGCCAGCGTGTTTTGTTACAATAGCGGCTCGGTCGTATAGGCCACATTCGCCTCCTGGGATGAGTACAGCGGCAGCGCCTTGCCGCGGCGCACATCCTCGACCCAGTCCGGATTGAGCAGGACCGATTTGGCACTCAGGGCGATATCGGCATGCTGCAGCGCCTGCTCGGCACTCTTGTGGTCATGGATCTGCCCGCAGATCATCAGCGGCAGGGTCGTCGCCTCGCGGGTCAACTGGGCCATGGTTTTCGCGGTGCCGAAGGCTGCATCGCTGAAGCGATAGGTCGAAACCGAAATCACATCGACCGGTTCGGCCGCCAGCAGGCGAATCAGCGCCTGCCACTCGGCGGCATCCTGAAACAGCGACACCTCCGGATCGGCGATGCCCCAGTTGGAGATGCGAAAGGCCAGCAAGCGGTCGCTTGGTACCACCTGGCGCACCGCCCGGATCACCTCACGGGCAAAACGGAAACGGTTGGCCAGCACCCCGCCGTAGTCATCCTCGCGCCGGTTGGAATAGCTGGACAGAAACTGGTTGATCAGATAGCCGTGCGCCCCATGGATTTCGACGCCGTCAAAACCGGCGGCCACCGCCCCTTTCGCCGTCTCGACAAAGCCCTGGATCACGTGGGGGATATCAAACCGGCTCATCGCATCCGGCAGCGGATAGGGCGCCTGCGTCAGCGGGTTGAGCTGTTTCGGCGCGAGCGCACTTGGCCCGATCGACCGGCCGGCCGGATTGACTTCCGGCCAGGCCATGCGCCCGCAATGAAACATCTGCATGATGGCCAGCGCCCCCTGCGCCCGGATCTTTTCCACCGTGGCAGCCCAGGCATCGATCTGCCGCTGGGTGGTCAGCCGGGCCTGCCCCGGATAGCCCTGACTGCTCTCGTAGTCGGTGACAATCGCCTCGGTGTAGACCAGGGCCGCACCGTTGGCCGCCCGCCGCACCAGAAAATCGAAAACATCCTGACGCGGAATGCTATCGCTTACCGACGACATCCGCGTCATCGGCGCCACCCCCAGCCGATTGCGCAGGCGGTGGTTTTTGATCGAAAACGGTGAGAAAATCGGATCGTCCGTCATAAAGTTTCTCCTGTCTGCCAATGATGCTCAGGTTGCGGATGAACGCTGCCTTTACAAGCATAGCAGATGGAGATCCACCTGTTTCCTGCAAAGCCACCGGACCAGTGATGGCCAGCACGCAGCCTGCGGCAAATAGACCAACGCTCAGAACAGAGACCAACGCTCAGAACAGGTAGTAGGTGATTTCGTTAAAGCCAACGAGCAGTTCCAGGCCGGCCATTTGAGGAGGCTCGCAGTGGGCGACATTCCATTCTGCGAGGAGGGATGCCGCATGTTCGCCACAATCAGGGGTGAAGA
>JAQYWA010000201.1 GCA_030145265.1 Desulfuromonas sp.
GTTGGCGATATTGTTGCCGGCAATCTCAACCGCCTTCTGGTTCGAGCGCAGGCTGGTCTTACCGGAATTCAGCGCACTGAGCAGGCCACCCATATCAAATCCTCCCCGTCAGCAGCTTGCCGCCCTGCTGCGCCTGGGCAACGGTCCCCGAGGCACTGTAGGCGGAGGCCGGCACCTGCTGTTCAAAAAAGCCCATAGTCTCGCGGACCAGGTTGAGACCGACCCAGAACAGGTAGGCGTTGCGCCGGTTTTCTTCACGGACCCGGCGGGCCAGCTCTAAGTTATCAAAACCGGAGGCATCCAGCGCTTCGATCTCCTGGCTCAGCGCCTCCTTCTCCTGGGTCACGGCTGCCAGCCCGACGGTATCCAAGGCCTTGGCACACTCCCGCTCCCGTAAGACCAGATCGAGCATCAACTGCAGTTTCTTTTCCAGTTCCGTTTCAACTCGGGACTCGGGCGCAGACTCAACAGTATCTGTTGCCGCGAGAAAGGCATCAAACATTCCCATGCTCAACCCTCCTCGGCAATGAATTTAAGTAGACTGGCGGCCACCTTGTGCAGATCCGGCTGATAGGCCCCGCTGGCAATCTGCTCCTTGAGCGAGGCCAGCTTTTCCGCGCGCTGCACATCGGCCACCGAAGAGGTTGACTTGGTCCGGCTCACCTCCTGCAGGATGCTGGAGAAATTGACCTGGTCCTTCTTCTGCGGCGCACTCGCCTTCTGCGGTGTTGCCTTCTGAGCCCCCTTGGCGCCCGCCACAGGAGCGACCCCCTGATTACCGAAAATCTTCTTGATCGTCATGATCCTCACCTGCTCCCTGTTTGGCATTTAAATCCTGGCAGCGCCAGGCTTTCTCTTCGCCTTCGTTCCGCGCCCAAGTCGTGCTTATGCTACTTATCGACCAACGCTCCGGAAACTTTAGAAAAAAAGCGGGGCCCGTCACCGGGTCCCGCCGCATCCACTTTTTCAGCACTGAACAAATAACTAACGGCAAGGTCACCACGCAGCTGGGCCGTCCGACAGTAGAAAACTGGCCACGCCGGGCCCGAACAAAGTCTATTCTTTGACCGATGGCTTGGAAAGTTGCCGGTAGAGCACCTCGGCGATCCCCATGCTCTGGTTCTGGGAAGATTGCTTGGCCAGCTCCATGTCCATCATTTCTTCGAAAAGCTCCTCGCCACGATTTTTTTCCAGCAATCCCCCCTGGGGGATGGTTGACCGCATCCCTTTCAGCATCGATTGGGTGAGCAACGCCTCGAATTCTTGACAGGTCTTTCGCAACGCCTCGGGATCCTTACGCTTGCCAGCCGCTGCCTCGAACTTTGAGGGAGTCTGACTAAGAATGGCCTTGGGGTCAAGATGCAGATCCATAATGGATGTCCTTATTGGTAAAGGCTGGCATAGGGCCAAATATGCCGGTCATATGCCGGGAAAGCCGCCGCTCACACAGGGCCCTAGGCCGGTGAATCCTGGCTGAGCAATTCCGCTTCCAGCTTGTCTGCGCTGACCTGCAGCGCCGAAAGGGAGAGAAAGCGCAGACCCGGTTCAACGGTATTTTCGATAATTGACAACGGCCCGGCATGCTCGCTACTGATCTCTTCGGTGACCGCGCCGAGGGAAATGACCACCCCCTCATGCACCGAACTTTTGGCGTTGACCTTGGGGTTGGCCGCAGCATGTTCCTGGTGGGTGAACGTCTGTCGTTCGGTGGCAATCGCTTCCTGTTCCTCGCTGAGTTCCTCGAGGCGGTTGGTCAGTACCCGAACCCGCTTCTTGATCGCCGCTTCGAGTGACTTGCCGACCTTCTTCTTGGCCAGCGGGCCGAGGGTATCGGTGATCCGCCGGATCTGCTCCTGCACCGAGGCATGGCGCACGTTCAGGTACTTGAGCCGATCCACTTCGCGAAAATAAACCCCCGAGATCAACTCGGTGCGAACTCCCATCACCGAACCGAGAGCCTTGGCCTCAATACCGGCCAGGGCGACACATTCGCCACCGGAAACCGTCCCATTCTCGAGGAGCACCTGACCGCCGGCCTTGATAATTGAGTTGCGGATCTCGGTGGACACCTTGACGTCCCCTTCGCACTCGACATGGACCTCGTTGAGGTAACGGGCGGTCAGGTTGCCACCACAGCGGATCTGCCCGACCCCCTTGCCGGCCATGCTACCGATGGTGATATCCGCGTCGGACTCGATCCGACAAGCGCCGACCGTACCGGTAACGGTGATCCCCTTGGTGGCAATCACGTCAAACTCATCGAGCACGTCGCCCCGGATATCCGCCCGGCCGATGAAATTGATGCTGCCAACCTCAAAGTTAACGTCGCCGTTAACCGTATAATCCTCGCTGACGGAAAGCACCCCACCCTCGTGCACGACCCGACCCGGCAGCTCGGCATAAAATTTGGCGCCATCCTCCTCGACCCGTACCCCCTCTCCCGCGCTGACTTCTACCGGCTTGCCGAGCAGGGGGAGGATCATATTACCGGTCACCGTGAGACCAGCCTCTCCGTTTTCCGGGGGATGGACACAGGCAATCAGGTCATCGGGGACCACATTGGAAAAGAAATTCAGGGCCTTCATATCGACGGTGCCGCCGTCGTCCTCCTCGTTCAGGCGAATCTCCGTTGAGGTGACCCGGACCATGAACTCGAGCCAGCCGTCCGGGCCGGGCTCGGGAAGGCGGCCCTCGGCCAGCAGCACATTTTCCAGGTTCTTCCCCTGCCCCATGCTGCGGCAGAAGACGCCGACCTGAGTGGCCAGCAGCCCCTCCGTTACCCCAAGCTCCTGCAGCCTGCCCTCAAGGGTTTCCGGCGTGAACCAGTCGCCACTAATTTTGGAAACAAATCGAGCTCGACACTGTAGTTCCTCGGCATCGAGCTCAATCTTCAGCGTGTAATTTTCGTTGTCTTCTTCAGGCAGAACCCGGGCCACGGCTGCGGCTTCGTTACTCTTGTCTTTTTCATTCGGGGTGGTGGTCATATCTCTTCCCTCTGGCCAGGAATCCGCCAGTATCACATGAATTAACCCCGCCGGCGCCACTGAACCGTTGCGGTTCCAGCGGGTAACACAACCCTGTTACCTTGCATGCTGTTTTAGCGAATCCTATTCGGCGCTGCTCCCCGCCCCGCTCGCCGGACTGCAAGTCACCCGGCCTACAGAATCACCAGTTCGGCCTGCAGAGCGCCAGCCGCCTTGATCGCCTGGAAAATGGCGATCAGATCCCGGGGGGTGGCCCCGATGGCATTGAGCGCCTTGGCAACATCGCTGATACTCACTCCCGCCGGCAACACCACCAACTCGCTGGATTCTTCGCTGACACTGATCTCGGTCTGCGGCACGACTACCGTTTCCCCTTCGGACAATGGCCCCGGTTGCGACACCAGGGCCGACTCGCTGATAACCAGATTGAGGTTGCCATGGGACACCGCAATAGTGGAAATCCGTACGTCTTCACCCATGACGATCGTCCCGGTCCGCTCATTGACCACGATCCGGGCCGGGCTATCGACGGCCACTGACAGCCCTTCCAGTTCAGCCACAAATTCGACTACCCGGCTGGCGTAGGAGTCGGGCACCGTAATCTGCAGGGTTGCTCCGTCCACCGCCCGGGATAAGACCAAGCCAAAATGCTCGTTGATGATGGTATTGGCCCGCGAGGCGGTAGTGAAATCCGACTGGGTCAGGCGGAAACTCAGTTCCCGCCGATCGCCCAGGACAAACTCGACCTCTCGTTCTACCAGGGCGCCACCGGGAATCCTCCCAACGGTAGGGTGGTTGGATTGAACCTTGGCCGCCCTACCGCCGAAGGCCAGCGAGCCAACCAAGATCGGCCCCTGGGCTACGGCATAGACATTACCATCCGGCGCCTTGAGCGGAGACATCAACAGGGTACCGCCGGCCAGACTGTCGGCATCGCCGATCGACGAAACCAGCACATCGATGGTGCTGCCGGCCCGGGAGAAGGGAGGCAACTCGGCCGTGACGATAACCGCCGCCACGTTATCCACCTTGACCTTGGTCCGGTCGACCGTTACCCCCAGCCGCTCCATCATGTTGACCAGCGACTGCACGGTGAACTGGGTACTGGCGCTGTCCCCCGTGCCGTTGAGACCCACCACCAGGCCATAACCGACCAGCTGGTTGTCGCGCACGCCCTCAAGGCCGCCGATATCCTTGATCCGCGCCGCCAGCGAGACCCCCGGCAGCAGCAGGGTCAGTAGCAGAGTCAAAACGATTATTCCGGTCAGAGCTCGCACCATAGTGTCAATTCCTAGCAACATCGTTAGTCCAACTTGAAACCCGCCTAAAACGGCCAGACATTGTCAATCAGCCGCATCAGCCAGCCCTGCTTCTGCTTGTCGCTGACAACCCCCTTGCCGGTATAGGCAATCCGGGCATCGAGAATATTCTTGGAGTCCACCACGTTCTGCGCCGAGATATCAGAGGCGCGAACGATACCTTT
>JAQYWA010000202.1 GCA_030145265.1 Desulfuromonas sp.
TCTGGGTGAACTGATTGTCGAATTGGGTGCCGGTCTCTGGCATGAATTTCTCTATATCCTGCCGTTTCTGGCTATTGGTGTTCTGCTTGAGGCCGTCATCCGGACGTTTAAGTGGCATGTCAAGATCCGCAAGGCGTTGACGCGTTTCGGCGTGCTGTCGATCGTTCTGGCGACCCTGCTGGGGGTGGCCAGTCCCCTGTGCGCTTGCGCCACCCTGCCGCTGGTCATTTCTTTGCTGCTGGCTGGTTTGCCATTGGCTCCGGCCATGGCTTTGCTGGTCACCTCGCCGCTCATGAGCCCGGCGGGTTATACCCTGTTGAATTGGGAGCTCGGTGCCGGTTGGGCCAACGTGGTTCTCGTTTGTGCCATCTTCATGGGGCTGTATGCCGGCTATGCAACTCATTTTCTGCGCCGCTTCGGTTTTACTGAAGATCGGCTCTTTCGCAAGACGCTGCCCGCCGGCGATTTTCATGACCCGGACTATCCAGTTGAGGAGCTTCGCTGCGATTGCGGTAAGCAGTTGTCGCACCGGGTGGATCGCTGTACGCATAACAAATTTCTGGTTTTTATCGCGAAATTTTGGGAGGGGTTGCTCAAGATAGGTCGGTTCGCCCTGATCGGTCTGGTCATTGAAGTGGTGGTATCAACGGTCATTCCCACCGAGTGGCTTTCCGCTCTTCTGTCCGGTGAGGGGATTATGCCGATTTTGACGCTGACCTTTGCCACCATTCCTCTGCATCTGCCGCAGGTCACGGCAGCGGCGATGCTGTATGGATTCATTTCTCCTGAGGTCGGCGAAGGAATCGCCTTGTCCAAGGGCTCTGGTATTGCCCTGCTGATCGGCGGACCGGTTACCGCCCTGCCGGTCATGGGGGTTTTTATCTCCATGTTCCGCAAGCGGGTTCTGTTGCTGTACCTCGTTCTGTGTGTCTCCGGCGCCCTGATGCTGGCGTTTACTTACCGATTGCTGCCAGTGTTCTTTTAGTCCTCTGGTTTCTCTGCAACGAGGCCTTCCAGGTTTTCCTGCATCCAGTTTGTCAGAATCTCAAGGTCGTTCCGGAGCTGCTCCGGAACGGCTTCGACTTGGTCCAGTATGTTGGACAGTCGTCGAGCGGCGCTCAGGCCCGCCTTGAAATGATCCGCCGGAGAGGGGCCTCCGCCGTCCTTGCTTGAGGCGACATCGTTGAAGCGTTTGAGGATCGTCGGGTGGCTGCGGTTCTCCTCGACCACCGCCCGGCGCAGGTCGGCATATTCTTCGCTAGAAAAATCCTTTTCTTCTCTGGCTTGGCGCAGCAGTTCGACAGAACGGTAGTCTGGCAACGGCTTCAGTTCGGTGTGACGGGCCATTAACTGTGGTTCTTCTTTTTCAATGAAACTGTAGGCGAGTGTCAGCTTTTGCGCGGTCGGTTTCTTGATCCGGACTTCGCGGCTGCAGTAATCCTCGAAGTTTTCATATCCCCACTGTTGAAACAAACCATTGTGCTTGACGTGCAGCAGCTTTTGGCCCAATGCGACCCATGATGATTTGAAAGTGCTGGCCACGGCCAGCACCTGGTAGCGGTCAGATGCCGGATCCAGCTCCTCCATGATCTTCTCGATGACCAGTTCACCTTTGGTTTTTGGTTGTTCGCTCATTGCTTGCTCCTTGAAGGTAGTTGCCGAAGCGACTGGAGTTTAGCATAGACCGCAGGGATGCGCCCAGATTTTTGCGCTTGGCGTACGCCTGGCTATCCGATACAATCTGGGCCGAATAGTCCTGTAGCAGAAAGGTTTCCCATGAAGGATCGGCAGTTTTTCGTTGGGCCCGAGACGGCCCGCATGTTTGAGCTCGGGCACCCTTGGGTGCTGGCTGACCGTTACACTAAGCGCTGGCCGCAGGCCAAGGCTGGCGAGGTGGTGCCGCTCACCGATGATCAGGGCAAACTGCTGGCCATGGCCCTGCTCGAACCTAAGGCCCACGTTGTGGCCCGGGTTCTCGAATTCGGCTCAATGAAACTGGGCAAAGATTGGTTGCAGAACAAGCTGTTTCGAGCCCGACAGTTGCGAGAGCAGCACATCGATTTAGCTGATACCATGGCCTTTCGCCTGATTAACAGCGAAGGTGATGGTTTGCCTGGAATCACCGTCGATCGCTATGGTGACTACCTGATGGTTCAATTGTATGCGGAGAGCTGGAAGCCGCACCTCCCGATGCTGGTTCAGCTCCTGGACAAAGAGTTCCGTCCCCGGGGGATTTACGAAAAGCGCCGGCCACAGAAGACCAGGGAGCTGGAAGCGGTTTCCGAGAGCAAAAAGTACAGCCGGCTGCTCTCCGGTTCCGCCTGCCCTGGGCGGTTGCAGGTGCAGGAAAACGGCTTGGAATTTCTGGTTGATCTCGAAGAGGGGCTCAATGCCGGGCTGTTTCTCGATCAGCGGGCCAATCGTCGTGATCTGATGGGGCGCGTGGCGGGAAAGACCGTGCTCAACCTGTTCGCCTATACCGGGGCGTTTTCCGTTGCGGCGGCCTGCTCCGGAGCCACCAGGGTGACCAGCGTGGATGCCTCCGGGTATTATCTGGGCTGGGCCGAGGAAAACTTTTCGATCAACCGGCAAAATCCCCGGCGTCATGAGTTTATTGTCGATGATTGCCTGAAGGCGTTGCGTCAGATGCAGGGTCAGGGCCGGAAGTTTGACGTGATTCTCATGGACCCGCCATCGTTTTCTACCACCAAGAAAAGCCGGTTTACCACCCGTGGCGGCACCTCCGAATTGGTGGCTGCCGCCCTGCCTCTGCTGGTGTCTGGCGGACTGCTGATCACCTCGTCCAATCATCAGAAGGTTGACCTTGCCGACTACCTCAAGGAATTGCGCCGCGGAGCCTTGCAGCAGCGCTGCGACTTGCGGGTTGTTCGGGTTATGGGCCAGTCCGAGGATTTCCCATTTTCGCTGACCTTTCCCGAGGGGCGTTATCTTAAATATGTGATGGCGGTCAAGGGGTGAGGTTGTTTCGGCAGGGGGCAAAGACGTCGTAATAGAGGAACTCGTTTCCGATCAGTTCAGCCTTGTCCTGAAGGGGATGCTTTTGCGGCAGAATCAGAAACGGCCGTGATTGTTCGCCGCCGACAGAGCCATGGCCGCCCACCTGATCATCAAAGCAGACGATCCGCTCGCCATCGTAGGCGCCAAACAGGATCAGGTCGCCACAGGCATCGTCCTGGGCAAATTGGCAGAGGTGTGCCCACAGCTTGCGGGGGGGGCCGTAGGGCTGCAGAAACTCAAGTTCCGGTTCAGGCGGCGTGGATCCGGCCGCTGCGCAGATGTGGCCGCCGTCGTGATAACACCAGATATCCTTGTCAATCCCTTTGGCTAGAACGAACCCGATCCCCTTGTGCTGGCTGAGGAAGCGTACCAGCAGCGGTTGTGCCGCCTCAACCTCGACGGCATTAAGTCGATGTTGGCTGCCGGTAATGTACAGGTGGGCAAGGGAGCTCGAATAGGTAACGACCACCCCCCCTTCCTGATCGACTTTGATGGTTTCCGGCACCAGTTCTCGAATTTTTTTCTGCAACAGATTCTTGCTTGCACGATAGATGCGATTACGCCAGCCGCCGGGTCGGGCTTCCAGTTCATCACGTAGGTAGCCGAGTTGAATTCGGGTAAAGTCGAGGGGCCCGGAGGAAACCGCTGCTTCCTGGTTTTTTTTCAGGAAGGCACTGATGGCGTCGCCGAGGGTTGCTCCGAAGCGGTTGTGAAAGGGATATCCCGGGGTCTGGCCGTGGTCAGAGAGGATGACCAGCTGGTAATCTGCACCGGGAGCGTGCCTGAGCATGCGCATGATTTCACCGATTCGCTTGTCGGTGTGGCGCAGGCTCTTCAGGGCAGCCTGCGAACCGGGGCCGAAGTGATGGCCGAGTTCATCGTAGCCGCTGTAGGTGGTGTAGATGTAGGGGACGCCTGCATAAATGTCGGCAATAACGCCGAAGGTCTGCAATTCGCGGAGAATGACGTTGCAGAGGATGCGGATCAGCGGGAACAGCCCCTCACTGACCCGCCAGGGGCGGGTTTTTCGGTAGTGCCAGCGCTCGTAGATGTCGGTAAAGTATTCTGTTATGGTGGCGCCGCCCATGCGGCAGATACGCAGGGGGTGCAGGACCGAAAGGAGCATGAAACGAAAGCCGCCGAATCGGCCGAACAGGGTTTGTGGGTGGGGGGAGGCGACGGTGAAGATGCTGCGCGATGCCCCGCCGTCAAGGATGTTGGAATAGGATGATCCGCCGGATAACAGCCCGATTTTATCGGCGAATAGGTTTTCGCGGAAGTGCTGAACGTGATCGGGGTCGTTGCAGCTGATCAGTTGCCCGGTGCTCTTTTCGAACCAGCGGAAGGCGGGTATGCCCCTGCTTTCACCGTAAAAGATGGCGGCCTGGGCGGCTGGAGTGGTGCTGGGCAGCCCCGC
>JAQYWA010000203.1 GCA_030145265.1 Desulfuromonas sp.
CAATGACGCGGTCAAGGCCATGTTTGACGAATATTATGGTGATTTCAATCCGTTGGAGTCCTTAGCTCGTGGAGGATGGGTGTTGCCGGAAGATTTCGGGTTTGATTTTGCCTGTAAGTCCTGTCATGTCGGGCAAAATCCAGGGCATCAGAGCAATTAGGGGTTTTGATTTGTCTGAATGTCTGATATTTATAAAAAAGGGCACTGCAAGATGCCAGTGCCCTTTGTATTGTGGATAGATCCGCAAAAAAATTACTCAATAGAAACGGGCCGCTCCTTTATGGATGCGGCCCGTTTGGTTTTTAGTGGAGAATGACCCCAAGAGTTATGGTGCCCATGTCGATACCTTGTTCCAGCCCCCCTTGAACGTTTCGGTACTGCGGCTACCGTCGTAGCGGTGGCAGTTCTGAGCCGCGGCATAATAGGCGGTTTTTTTGTTATAGTCGACGTTGGTCAAAGCGGAGGAGGTGTACAGAGTCTGCGATGACTTGTTATCGTCCCAGGTGTTGTGCTGAATATCCAGGCAGTTGGTGATCAGCAGCTTCGGCAGACGCGAGGCGTGCGGGTTGTGGCACTTGGAGCAGGAGAACTGGTGATACATGTCATCGGTAGTATCGGCGTCGACCGTTGCGCCCCAATCGTAAACTCTGTATGCGTAATAAGCACCTATGGAGGGTGAATAGGACTCGCGATAGCCATAGAGTTTGCTGTCCACCTCCGAAGAATAGGTCTGGTAGGCCATGTCGGGCACCTGGATGCTCTTGGTGGTGGAGGTGTTCGGTGCGGGGCGGCCGTGGGTGTAATCGAAGATGTTGGCGGCATGGGTGAAGGTGCCACCCAGGGTTGAGTTGCTATGGCCGTTGACGTCGAGCCACAGGTTTTCCCCGATTTTTTGGTCCATGTTGTCCACGTCGTCGCCGTGGCAGAGGATGCAGATCCCGGCCGAACTCCAGACCGTCCAGCCCGAGGTCGGATTCCCACTGTTCTGGTCGATGAAGTAGCCGCCGAGTTCGGTATAGCCCGTAGTGCCGCGTGGTACCGCTCCGAAGTTGGAGGAGGAGGTGTAGGTCTTGTTCCAGGGCGCGCCGTCTTCTTTATAGGGATTCCCTTTCCAGGTGCCACGCAGGTAGGGCTGACCATTGTCGGTGTCGTTTTCGGCCATGTTCATGTCGTGCACGTCGTGGCAGTACGAACAGCGGATTGTTGCCACGTCGTCGGGGGCTTCGGTGTAGCTGAAAGCCGAGCCGGTCACCGCGCTGGAACCGGGATTGGCCACCGAGTTGGCGCTGTGGGTTGACTGGATCGAGCCGGTTTTGTAGGCGAAGTTGGCGCTCTTCCATTTAGCGCCGGTCCAGGCCGAGCGGGGTGTGGTTTCGTCCGACTCATAGAGTGAGCCGTAGTTGTAGACCATGCTGCCGGTGTTGGCGTTGGTGTTGGTCCCCCACTCGGAAATGCTGTTGTCTTCGTGGCAGCCCCAGCAAATTTCCGCTTCGGTATCGATGGTCTCGCCGTTGTTGAGAGTGCTGCGGCCATTGATGACCTTGTTCAGGTGGATGCCGCCGGAGCGGTAGTCGATGCCGACCGCTTGGTTGTTGGGCAGCAGAATCAGCGAGGCGTCGCCGCTGCCTTGCGGGTGCCCCTCGGCGTGGCACCAGTCGCAGGCCCGGACCGTGCCGTCGTCGACGGTGTGTTGAATGTGCCGGGAGATGAGGATTTCGTTGGTCGTGAAGTTGATCCCCACCGGAATCACCCGGCTGAAGGTCAGCGATGTTGCCGTGGCCGAGTCGACGACGAAATAGGTGTCGCCCTTGGTCACCCGGTCGCCGACCTGGATGGTGTAGTCGCTGTTGACCGGCACGGTGGTGGTCACGTCGTCGCCGGTGACATTGTTGCTGAGTGTTGCCGTGCGGTCGGCGGTGACCGAACTGGCGGAGCCGGGGGAGAAGCGGTTGTCCTGGTGCCCGTGGCAGTTGTTGCAGTCGATGGGGGTGGCGCTGTCCCAGGGGGGATCGTCCGGGTTCGGTCCGTGGCAGCCGGTTGTCGAGGTGCCGCCGCAGGTGCCGGGAGTCGCACCCGCTCCGGCGTTCCAGGTCGAATCCTCGCCGGCGCCGAGGGTGTCGAGCTTGATGTCGACCACACCGTCGGCATGGTAATTGTCTTTGTGACAGAGTCGACAGGAGTCGCCTTTGGAGAAGCGGAAGGAGAAGTTGAGATGCTTCTCGTGCTGGCCGACGTACTTGCCGGTTGAATTGCCCTCATTATCCAGAGGCGGCGAGGCCTTGACATCCTCGTTCGGATCGTCATAGGCGCGCCCGTAGGGGTCAATGGCCCGGGTCAGATTGCCGTGGCAGTCGGCGCACTGGGGCGGTGTGTCGGTGCCCCAGACCGGCAGGGTGTTGGCCGGGCCATGACAACCGCTGGCATTGGTGGCGACGAAGCCAGAGCAGGTGCCGGTGTCCTTGTTGTCGCCGCCGGTGGGGTTGAAGCCGCCCGAGCCGGTGGTATCTTCGTAGATTTTGGTTCCGGCTTGATTGTAGGTGACCTTGACGCCGTCAATCGTCGCGACCACCGGGGTGTCGGTCTGCCAGCCGAGCTTGAGCAGGCCGTCCTGATGCCGGACGTCGAAGAATTCCGCTTCGAAGCCGTGGCACTTGGCGCAGCTTTTCAGGGTGTAGCCGTGGGCGGCGTGGGTGCCGGCGGTTTGCGGTTCGTCGGGGGGGGTGCTGTGGCAGATGCCGCACTTGGCGCCGCCGACGGCGGTGGCCGAGTTGGAGAGCGTCGACCAGTTGGGAACCTCGTCGGCGGTCTTCAGGGCAAAATAGTAGGTCACATAGGGATCCAGCCCAAGCACCTCGAAGCCTTCGTGGCCGCCGGCGAGTTGCGGAACCGGTTCGCCGCTGGCCTCGGTGGCGGCGTTGAACTGCTCATCGTTGGTGATGTCGCTGGTGCTGTAGCGAACGTCGTAACGGGTGGCCCGGTCACGGTCGGCGTCGTCGCCCGGCGCGGTCCAGGTTAGGTAGACCGACCCCACCTTGGGCCGGGTTTCGGCATGCAGGTTGGTGACCGCCGCCGGGGGAATGCTGTCGCTGGTGTTGTCCACGGTAAAGTCGCCGGTTGCCGCCGCGCGGTGGTCGGTGCCGATGTCCTCCGGCAGGTAGCTGTCCCCTGCTTCCACCTTGACCCGAACCTGGGTGTTGGGCGCTGCCAGGCCGACGCCGTTCCGGAGGGTATCCCAGACGGTGCTGGTGTCGGTGATGCCGATGGCGATCTGGTGCGGATAGCTGGTGCCGCCGTCGGTCGAACCGTAGACGTCGTAATGGACGCCGTCGTCGAAGGTATCCATATCGACGGCTTCGGTCCAGGCGATGTTGACTAGGCCGGTCTGGCTGCTGCTGCCGGCGGGCGTGGTAATGCTGAATTCCCCCGGCGCATGGTTGTAATTCTGTTCGTTGACCAGCAACAGTCCCTTGTTGCCGGCATCGCCGAATTTTATCGTGATGCTGATGGAGCTGGTGTTGGTGATTCGCAGTGCCAGGCGGTTGCCGCTTTCGATGATCCCCGTGAAGTTGAACAGCGGCAGCTTGTGGATCCTTGAGGTCCTCCGGCTAAGGGTCGCGGTTTCGGCATTCGCCAGCCCGGTGAAGGTGCCCGACCCGTCCACATAGCCGAGTTGATAGGTAACCTCTCGCGCCCATCTATCGGTGTTGCTTAAATATACGTCGAAGCTCAGTCCGGTGACGTTGAGCTTGGTTTCGTAGGGGGTGCCGAAGATCCAAGTGATTTCGTCCCCCGCCGCCATGGCCTGGGTGACGCTACTGGTGTAGCCGGTGTTGTTCAGTATGGCGGTGAAGGATGGCGGGGTAATGGGCATCGGTCCGTCGGTGTAGTAGGTTCGCAGGTCTTGCGGTTGGCTGGAGCATTTTCCGGCCATGGCCATCTTGATTTCGGCGTTGGCGTCAGTGTTGGGGCTGACGGCGGCGTCGGTGGCGCGGACCAGGAAGTTGAACAGGACGCCGGCCGGCAGTTCGGTGACCTGGTAGGCCAGGCCCGGTGTGGTGGCGACGTAAATGGTGTATTCGTCCTCCTCACCCTCGTTGTACACGGTGGTGACGGTGGGCAGGCTGTCCAGTTTGTCGCTCAGCGAATGGCTGCTCCACCAGCTGCGGTAGGTGATCGGCAGGCTGTGGTCGGTGGCGGCTTCCCACACCAGGTTGACGGCGCCGATTTTATCGTCGGCAACGGCTGAGTCCAGTCCATAGAAGACCGGGTCTACGTCGTCCGCGTGGGCGGCCTGGGGTCCTGCGATGTTGGACAAGTCGGCCCAGTTGTAAACCTCGTCGGCGGTTTTCAGGGCAAAGTAATAGTTCTGACTGGGGGTCAGCCCGGTCACGATCATTTCTTCCGACTTGCCCATCCGGTCAACGCTCGGCGC
>JAQYWA010000204.1 GCA_030145265.1 Desulfuromonas sp.
GTCGCCGGTAACTGGCGGGATGGCGGCATCGAGCTGGCGACGAATCTCAACGTCTTCCAGCGGAATCTGGTGGCTGATCTGGGCCAGGATTTCTTCGAGGATGGTGTTGACGCGAATCTGCTCGGGATGAATGGTCTGCTCGCGGGCGAAGGTCAGCATGTTGTCGGTGATCAGCGAAACCCGCTCGGTCTGCTTGAGAATCTCTTCTGCTTCCTCCCTGCCGGATTCCCCCGGCGGGATGTCCATCAGTAAAATTTCGACGTTGCCGCGGATAATGGCGGCCGGGTTGTTGATTTCGTGGGCGACACCGGCGGCCAGGGAGCCGATAGCGGCCAGCTTTTCACTGCGCAGAAGTTCTTCCTGGGTCCGGATCAGCTCGAGGCTTTTTTCCTCCAGTTGGGTGGTGCGCCGGGCGACCTGGTTTTCCAGGTCGCGGTTGAGGCTGCCCAGTTCTTCGTCGCGCTGCTTGAGGGCACCGGTCATGCGGTTGAAGGCAGAGGTCAGGTGACCGATTTCGTCCTCGCCGGGCACGGGCAGCTGGATGTCCCGTTCGCCGGCGGCGACCAGCTCGGCGCTGGATGCCAGCTTCAGAATCGGCTTGGAGAGGTGGCGGGAAATCTCCCGCGCCAGCAGGTAGCCGAGGCCGCCGCCGATCAGCAGCAGGGCGAAAAGGCCCAGCCATGCTTGTTTTTTCAGACTGACAAAGGGGGCCTCAAGCAAGCCGACATAGAGGGCGCCGACCGGTTCTCCGGCATAGTTGAGAATCGGCTCGTAGGCGGTCAGGTACCAGCGGTCGACCACCTTCGCCCGCGCCAGCCAGGTCTTTGAACGGTCGAGTACGGCCTTGGCCACTTCCTTCGATACCCGGGTGCCGATGGCCCGTTGCCCGTCATTGAGGCGGATGGTGGTGGCGACCCGGATGTCGTCGAGAAAGATGGTGGCGCTGCCGATTTCGGTCCCTTCGAAGGTTTCGTTTCCGTAGATGATTTCGCGGATGCGGTCGACCAGGGGCAGGTTGCCGTTGAGTAGCACGCCGCCGTACAGGCAGCCGAGGACGTCGCCGTTGTCGTTGTGGGCGGAGGTTGCACCGATCTGAAACATGCCGCGGCGTTCAATGACGCGGGGGCCCGGCCCGGGATTGTTGATCCGGGCGCGGGTGGCCAGATCAAAGCCCTCCTTGAGCAGGGAGGGCTCATCGATCAGGAGGGTGCCGGAAAAATCTTGCCCGCTGAGAACGGCCGGTAGAAACGGGAGATCTTGTAAGGTTTGGTCCGGTTCGACGGCAACGGGATTGGCGCTACGCACCAGGATGCGCCCCTGGCGGTCGGTGAGATTGAGGATGTCGAGACCTTCGCGCTGGCGGATGACGTCCAGTTCAGCCAGGATGCGGGAGCGGTCGTTCTTTGTCAGGGCAGCGAGCAGCCCGGTGGAGTGGGCGGTGAAACGGATCACATCCTGCACCCGCTGCTCTTCGTTGCGCAATACCTCCCGCGCTGTATTGAGATCGTTCCGTACCTTTTTCTGGGTTTCACCGACGACCCAGGCGTTGATCATGTAGGAGGCGGCCAGGGAGACTAAAACCAAAATCACCAGCAGCGGGGTGAGCGCGGCCAGGGTCAGTTTGCCACGGATGGCGAGGGAGCCGAAGGGAGCCTTGCTCATGATTCAGTGTCCAGGTCGGCGGGGGTCAGATCGTATTCTTTGATTTTACGGTCGATGGTCTTGCGGGTGACGCCGAGCAGCTGGGCCGCTTGACTCTTGTTCCACTCGGTCTGGCGCAGGGCGCGGATCACCTGCAGGCGTTCGGCGTCACGCAGGTTGAGGAGCGCTGTTTCGCCACTGTCGATGGTACTGCGCGGGGATTCGGATCGGGGTTTGAACGGCAGCATCCTGGCGGTAATGAATTCACCTCGGGCGAGGATGGCGCCGCGCTCGATGACGTTTTCCAGTTCGCGGACGTTGCCCGGCCAGTGATAGCTCAGCATCATCTGCAGCGCTTCGGGGGTGATCCCCTTGGGGGGGCGGCGGGCCTTGCGGATCATCAGCTGGAGAAAATGCTGCGCCAGCGGTTCGATATCTTCGGGGCGCTCGCGCAGGGGGGGGAGATCCAGGGCGATGACATTGAGCCGGTAGTAGAGGTCTTCGCGGAAATTGCCCCGGGCCACCTCTTCTTCGAGGTTCTTGTTGGTAGCGGCGACAAAGCGTACGTCAACTTGGCGGGGGCGGGTGGCTCCGACCGGGATGAATTCGCCAAGCTGCAGTACCCGCAGCAGTTTGGCTTGCAACGCCGGGCTGAGATCGCCGACCTCGTCGAGAAACAGGGTTCCTTCGTGGGCTTCATCGAGCAACCCCTTCTGGGCCTGGGCGGCGCCGGTGAAGGCCCCCTTGACGTGGCCGAACAGTTGGCTTTCAAGCAGGGTTTCCGACAGGGCGGCACAATTGATGGCGAGAAAGCGCTGGCCGGAGCGGGGGCTGGCGTAATGGATGGTGCCGGCGATCAGCTCTTTGCCGGTCCCGCTTTCTCCGAGGATCAGTACGCTCGAATCGCTGTCGGCCACCTGCAGCGCCAGGTCGTAGACCTCGCCGAAGCGTTCGCTACGGAAGATCGGCTCGGTCAGGGCGACCCGCTCGCGCAGTTCCTTTTTCAGCGAGCTGTTCTCTTCGATCAGCCGTTCCCGTTCCAGGCAGTGCTGGACCAGGGCAAAGAGCTTTTCCTGCGGAAAGGGCTTGGACAGGTAATCGTAGGCGCCGATTTTCATCGCCTCGACCGCCGACTCGATGGTGCCGTGACCGGTCATCATGACCACGGTCAACTCGGGCCGGGCCTTTCTGACCCGGCGCAGCACCTCGATGCCGTCCATCTCCGGCATCTTCACGTCGAGCAGCAGCAGGTCGCCGGCGGCGTCGGTTTCTTCGATGCTGCGTACCAGCAGGGTCGGGCTGGCAAAGGTCTCGACCTGGTAGCCCCAGGCTTGGAGCATCTTGCCCAGGTACCGCCGCATCCCCTCTTCATCGTCGCAGATCAGAATCCTGTTTTCCATAACTCTCCCCGAAGTTCGTCTCTGATTAAGTCGCCATGATACATGCAATTATCGGCTCAATCCAAGGGCTTTCCCCTCGATAAATTAAAATCCGCCGCAGTTCTCAGCCATTAGCCAGACAATGCGGTTTTGCGCGCCGGTTCGCTGCTTCAATCGGGGTGGGTCGTCGGTATCCATCTGGGTCATTTGTATACAGCCGGATTGGGCCATTCGGCCTTTTTGCCATTATTTGCACAGGTTTGTTAGTGCCTGTTTTGACTGAGAAAACAAGGTTTGTTGTATACCGTAAACAGGTTTGGCATGAGCGTTGCGCTAAAGGCGGCAACCCGATGTTATATCATGGGGCAAATCTGAAAAAGGAGAGAAGAGTCCATGGGTATTTCAAGAAGAAATTTTATCAAGGGCGGCGGACTGGCTGCCGGCGCCATGGCGCTGACCGGCAAGCCGGCCCAGGCCAGTGTCGATTCGCCGGAGATGCGTACCAAAGGGCTGCAGGTCAGCACCACGGTTTGTCCCTACTGTGCGGTCGGCTGCGGCATGCTGGTCCACACCAAGAATGGCAAGGTCGTTAACATCGAGGGCGATCCAGAGCATCCGATCAATCGCGGCTCCCTCTGCTCCAAGGGGAGCGCCCTGTTTCAGGTGGCCAATAACGAGCGGCGCCTGACCAAGGTCCAGTACCGCGCCGCCGGCAGCGATAAGTGGGAAGAGAAGTCGTGGGACTGGTCCATGAATCGCATCGCCAAGCTGATGAAGGAGTCTCGCGACAAAAACTTCGTCAAGAGCGAAACCCGTGACGGGAAAAACTACGTCGTCAACCGCAACGAGGGGATGGCTTTTCTCGGCGCCGCCGCTCTCGACAACGAGGAGTGCTACCTGTGGGGCAAGTTCGCCCGCGCCATGGGGGTCAGTTACCTCGAACACCAGGCCCGAATATGACATAGCGCTACGGTTGCCGGTCTGGCAGCCTCCTTCGGTCGCGGCGCAATGACCAACCACTGGAACGACATCCAGCATGCGGATGTGATCCTCTGTATCGGCTCTAATCCGGCCGAGAACCACCCGATCTCTTTCAAATACGTGGAACGAGCGATGGACAACGGCGCCAAGCTGATCAGCGTCGATCCCCGCTATACCCGCACCTCGTCCAAGTCGGACCTGTACGCCCAGCTGCGTCCGGGCACCGACATCGCCTTCATCGGCGGTATGATCAACTACGTGCTGCAGAACGACCTGATCCAGAAGGATTACGTCGTTAACTATACCAACGCCTCGTTCATCATCGACGACGGCTTCGAGTTCAGCGAAGGCATTTTCAGCGGCTACAACGCTGAAGATTACAACTACGCCAAGGGGAGCTGGAAGTACCGGACCGGC
>JAQYWA010000205.1 GCA_030145265.1 Desulfuromonas sp.
GGCGGCTATGATGCCCTGATCACCCGCAGCGGTACCCGTGTCGATGCGGCCCTGCTCGAGCATTCCGGAAATCTCAAAATTATCGCTCGCGCCGGCGTCGGGATCGACAACGTCGATGTGCCTTGCGCCAGTAAAAAAGGGATCATCGTCGTCAACGCCCCGTTCGGCAACGTTAACTCGGCGGCCGAGCACACCATGGCGATCCTCCTTTCCCTCTGTCGCAACGTGACCGTCGCCAACGCTTCACTCAAGAGCGGCGAGTGGAAACGCGCCCCCTTCACCGGCTACGAGCTGAAGGGAAAGACCGTCGGCATCATCGGCCTGGGCAAGGTCGGCGGCCGGGTGGCCCTGCGCTGCCGCGCCTTCGAAGCCAATGTGCTCGCCTGCGACCCCTATATTTCGGAAAAGCGCGCCGAAGACCACGGCGTTAAGCTGGTGCCTCTCGAAGACATCATCCGCTATTCCGATATCATCACCGTGCACACGCCGCTCAACGAAGAGACCACCGACATGATCCGCAGTGAGCACTTTGCCGGCATGAAGGATGGGGTGATCATTGTCAACTGCGCCCGCGGTGGCATCATCAGCGAAGCGGGCATGCTTGACGCCCTTGAGAGCGGCAAGGTTACCGGCGCCGCTTTTGATGTCTGGAGCGAAGAGCCGCCGGCCACCGAAGTGCTCAAAAAGCTCATCGCTCACCCGTGCATGGTGGTTACCCCCCATCTTGGAGCCAACACGTTCGAGGCGCAGAAAAACGTCGCGGTCGATGTCAGCCGTGAGATCATCAACTATCTCGACGGGCTCCCCATCGAGAATGCGGTCAACATACCCCGTTTCGATCCCGACCTGATGGAGCACATGAAGCCGTTCATGGTTCTGGTCAGCAAGATCGGTGAGTTTATATCTCAACTGGCGCCGCCCAACCCGAACAAGGTCACCTTTACCTACAACGGCAAGATCGCCCGCTACGACTGCGCGCCACTGACTGTTTGCGGTATGGCCGCCCTGCTCAACCGACAGACCGAGCAGGAAGTCAACATGGTCAACGCCCGGCTGGTGGCCCAGAACATGGGGATCGTCATCGAAGAGGTGCGCACCACCGAATCCGAGTCGTTCTCCAGCATGGTGACCCTTACCATCGAGGCGCCCGAAGGGAAGCGAACCATCGCCGGTACCCTCTTTGAAGGGATTCCCAAGATCGTCAAGATGCGCGATTTTCAGACCGACTTCTCCCCCGAGCAGCACATGCTGGTCATCAGTTACGAGGACAAGCCAGGTCTGATCGGCAAGATCGGCACCATCCTTGGCGAAGCCAACGTCAACATTGGCAATATGAGCCTCGGTCGCAAGGCCAAGGCCGGCGAGGCGATGGTAACCCTCTCCATCGACAGCCCGGCCGACGAAACCACTCTCGAAAAGGTCGCCAAGGCCGTCAAGGCCCGCTTCCTCAAGGCGGTTTACATGCAGGACTAGCCATCTCAAGTCTTTTTGCGAAAGCATCAAAATTGACATAATAAAAAAGCGATCCGCAAGGGTCGCTTTTTTTGTTGAAAAAATTGCTGCTATTTAAATGGTGAGGAAAAATGAGGAAGATATGTTTATTCGCAAATGTATAATTGAAAAAAAAGGTCTTTTCCCTTTTTTTGATGTTGAATAGGGGGTTCTGGAATCATTGTCCGCTGTCGAGCAGCGTTCGGGGTATTTTCTGCTATAAGTGAAGCAGAACCGTTGCGATACAGGGAGGCGCCGGTGGGGACTTTCTGGCTCAGGACAATGGCCGGGTTGCTGTTGTGGGGACTCGTCATGGGCGGCTGTGCCGAAGCCGGATCCCGGCTGTCAGTGTACTTTTTCTGGGCCGCCAACTGCCCTCACTGTGCCGAAGCGAGGCCTTTTTTGGTCGAATTGGCTGATCGTTATCCCCGGGTCGATATCGTCGAATACGACGTCTGGGGCGACCGGGTCGCTTTTGGCCGGCTGGTGGAGCTGGCCGAGACGCATGGCCAGCAGCTGGTCAGCACTCCGGCGATTCTGGTTGGCGATCGTCTGTGGTTCGGTTTTTCCTCGGCTATTGCCGATGACCTTGAGCGGGAAGTGCTTCGCTGTCTTGACCGGGGCTGTGCCGATCCCCTGACATCGCAGGTTTCGTCACCGGCACCGCCGTCTGCCGCTCCCGTCGAACTTCCGCTGGTCGGCCGCCTCGATTCCGAAAGCCTTTCCCTGCCGTTGTTCACAGCCGTTGTCGGCCTGCTCGACGGCTTCAACCCCTGTGCCTTCTTCGTGTTGCTGTTTCTGCTCAGCCTGATGACCCACGCCCGCTCCCGCCGACTGATGCTCCTGGTCGGCGGCACCTTCGTTTTCTTTTCCGGTCTGATCTATTTTCTGTTCATGGCGGCCTGGCTCAACCTTTTCCTGCTCGCCGGAACCATGCGCGGCATCACCCTAGGGGCGGGGCTGGTCGCCGTGCTGATGGCGGCCATCAATATCAAGGATTTCTTCTTTTTCAGGGCAGGGGTGTCGTTGTCGATTTCCGAACGGGCCAAGCCCGGCCTGTTTGCCCGTATGCGCTCGCTGGTGCATGCTTCGCGAATTCCCGCGGTGCTGGCCGGAACCCTGATACTGGCGATCAGCGCCAATGCCTACGAGTTGCTGTGTACCGCCGGTTTTCCAATGGTCTACACCCGGGTGCTTACTCTGCACCGGCTTGAGCCCTGGCAGCATTACCTGTTTCTATTTTATTACAATCTGGTTTACGTGCTGCCCCTGCTGACTATCGTCCTGGTCTTTACGTTTACCTTGGGAGCAAAAAAATTAAGCGAGCGCCAGGGGCGGATTCTCAAGTTGGTCTCTGGGGTGATGATGTTGCTGCTCGGTGGGCTCCTGCTCTATTCTCCGGATCTTCTCGTCAGCCCCTTGGCTGCCGTGTGCCTGCTGGTGCTGGCGCTGACCGTCTCCTGGCTGATTGTGGTGCTGTACGATCGTGTTTATTCTGACCGACCGTCCTGATTTCCCGTTAAAAAAGAACGATTCCATTTGCGTCTGAAGGTTTCGCAGGGGGAGTGTCTTCACCCTGATCCTGCCAGCAGTGGAATAGCCCACAAGGTTGTTGGCGGCGCGCCATCCCCCCATTATATGTAAAGATGAATTGATTATTTTCGGCCTCTGTGCTAATGATCGACACTAACGGTAGCTCATTGACTGTTTTTGTGAAACCCGTTTCTCGGGGTTTGATAACAGAGGACAAGTGCATTATGAAAAGCATTGCCGCCAAAGCTGTTGTCCCGGTCGCCCTGGCGGTCACCGGTTTTGTCGTAGTCTGCTGTATCTTGCTGTATTCGTTCATAAAAGATGACCTTTTGAACAGCGCTATCCTGCGGGAAGTCAACCTGGCCGGCATTATTGTCAAGTCAACTCGGCACGCCATGCTTCATGCCGACCGTGAAAGCGTGCGCAATATTATCGACAATATTGGTGAGCAAAACGGCGTTGAACACGTCCGTATCTTCAATGAAACCGGTCTGATCATGTTCTCGGCGGCTCCCGAAGAGGTCAACCAGCTTGTCGATAAACAGGCTGCGGGTTGTATCGCCTGCCACAGTACCGAGATTCCCGCGACCAACCTGGGGCCTATGGAGCAGTCCCGGTGGTTCACCAACCAGAAAGAGCACAACGTCCTGGCGATCACCGCCCCGATTTACAACGAACCGGGCTGTTCCACCGGGGCCTGCCATTTTCATCCACCAACATTGAAAGTGCTGGGTACACTTGATATCGGGCTTTCTGCCGAACCCTTACGTGACAGTCTGGTGACCCTGGGCTGGCGGATGGTGATTTTCTGTTTCATGGTTCTTCTTCTGACGGTCGGCGGAGTCTGTGCTCTGCTGCGACGGAATATTCTGCTGCCGATAACCAATCTTGTCGCCTATGCTAATGCGGCAACCCGGGGAAATACCGACCAGCCACCGCCTGGGGGGATAGAGGAAATCGAACTTCTGGGCAAATCACTGCAGAGCCTGGCCTTGCGGCTGGAAAAAAAACAGGCCGAGCTGGATATGTGCAGGACCCGGGGCCGAGAAGGCGGAGCGGTTCAGACCCGGCCTACGGACAACCCGGAACAATATCATAATAATGAGTGATCAGACGGATCCGCTGAACAAGCATCTCTCTGACTCTCGTTTTGACCGCGAGCCATTGCGGCGGGAGGTTCATCTCGAAATTCGGCGCCTTCACCGGTTGTCCAACCGAGGTCTATGGGGGATTTCCCTGTTTATCCTTATCAGCCTCGGTGCTCAGCAGAATTTCGAATTTTTGCCAGCGATTCCAGATGGCGCCCGTGCCGTGCTTGGCGCTGCTCCCCCGGTAAAGTTGATCAGTATTGCTCTGGTCGTCTACAGTTTTTCCGCTCTGATCCTGATCC
>JAQYWA010000002.1 GCA_030145265.1 Desulfuromonas sp.
CATCATCTCGGTGCTGGTCGGCGGAGAGCTATTCGGCTTTCTCGGTCTGCTGCTGGCGGTTCCCGTGACGGCGTCGCTCAATGTGCTGCTCAAACATGCCCTGAACCGCTATCGCAATTCTGAATTTCGCGGCATCGAACCTGTGCTTGAGGAAGACCCGAATGCTTGAAATTCTCTCTGTAGAAACCGGCAGCATCGCCGCCGAGCTGGAATTGGAAGTGGGCGACCGGATACTTTCGATCAATGGCCAGGCGATCAACGACCTGCTCGACTTCGAAGTTGCCTGCCGTCTCGAGGATCTGAGTTTCGAGGTGCTTAAGAAGGATGGCGAACGCTGGCAGCTTGACTTCGAAAAGGATGCCGAAGAGCCCCTGGGACTGCAGCTGCCCCATCCGGAGCCTGCTCAATGCGGCAACAACTGTATCTTCTGCTTTGTCCATCAGTTACCTAAGGGGCTGCGGAAAACCCTCTATGTCAAGGATGAGGATTACCGCTTTTCCTATCTGTACGGTACCTACGTTACCCTGACCAACATTGGTGAAGAAAAAATCCGGCGAATTATCGATCAACAGCTCTCCCCCCTGTATGTGTCGGTCCACGCCACCGATGAAGACCTTCGCCGGCATCTGCTTGGCCGCAGCGGCCCGCCGATACTCGAACTGCTGCAGCGTCTGACTGCTGCCGGCATCGAGATTCATACCCAGATCGTGGTCTGTCCGGAAATAAATGACGGCAAAGCGCTGATTCAGACCATTGAAGACCTGTACACCCTGGCACCTGGGGTGCGCTCGCTGGCGGTGGTGCCGGTCGGTCTGACCGGTTTTCGCCAGCAACTCCCCGCGCTACGTCCGCCGACCGTGACCGAAGCGCGCGAACTGCTAGAGCTCCTGCATGGCTACCAGGACCGGTTCGTTGAACAGGGCGGCTCTCGTTTTGTTTTTGCCGCTGACGAATTCTATCTGAACGCGGGCATGGCGTTCCCAGATCTTGTTGCCTACGAAGATCTCTGCCAGCTGGAAAACGGAGTCGGCATGATTCCGCTATTCCGGGAGGAGTCGGAGCAGGTACTGGACGAGGCTCTGCCGCTGACCGCGGTGACTGTTTCGACGGTTACCGGTCAATCCGCAGCGCCCGAACTGCAGACCTTTGTTGATGCCCTTGGCGAAAAGACTGGAGTCCGTATCTTGCTGCACGTGATTCAGAACGATTTTTTTGGTGGCCATGTTTCCGTAACCGGTTTGATTGCCGGAGAAGATATCGTGAAACAGCTTCGCGGCCTGCCACTGGGGGATGTTTTGATGATCCCTGACGTGATGCTGAAAGAGGGCGCCGACGTTTTTCTCGATGATTTGTCCCTGAGCGACCTTGAACGGGAACTCAAAGTTCCGGTGGTCAAGATTGTCAGTTCCCCCTGGGGGCTGCTCGAAGGGCTTGAAGCTTTATAATGATTTGGGTTGGGAGAAAAAGTGATGGATGAAAATCTGCGTTGGCATCAGCGTCAACTGATGGAAAAAACGGCCTCGGCACTCGATAAAAATGGCTTTTCGACGGCCCTGTTCGAGAGCTGCGACGAGGCCGTCAATTTTATCCTGGAAAGCGCCGCCGGGTCCGAATCGGTCGGTTTTGGCGGTTCGATGACTCTGGCTCAGCTCGATTTGCCCGGTCGTCTGGCTGCCGTGGGGAAAGACACGCTGGTTCATGGTCGTCCTGGGCTCACAGCCGAACAGCGCCGCGAAGTCATGCAGCAACAGCTGAATTGCGACCTGTTTCTGACCAGTACCAATGCCTTGACTCTGCAAGGGCAGCTGGTGAATATCGACGCGACCGGCAACCGGGTTGGCTCGATGTTTTTCGGCCCCAAGCGGGTCATCGTGGTGGCTGGAGTCAATAAGATCGCAGCGGATCTCGACAGCGCCCTGGTCAGAATAAAAAATGTGGTGGCGCCTCCTAATGCCCGCCGACTCGGCTTTGCTACTCCCTGCGCTAAAACCGGACTATGCAGCGACTGTGACTCGCCGCAGCGGATCTGTCGCATAACGACTATTCTCGACCGGCGGCCACGGGCCACGGAAATGCTGGTTTGCCTGATCAATGAATCGCTTGGCTACTGACCTCTAAAAGGAATCTTATATGCAAGAGCTTGAACTATTGTTAGCAAAAGGGCGGCAGGCGATGGAAAGTGGTGAATTCGGACAGGCGGTCCGGGCCTTTCGCCAAATCCTGAAAGAGCATCCCGAAACTGCAGAATGTCATTATCTGCTTGGCGAAGCCCTGGCCGAGGACGGTAAGCTGGGCGAAGCGATTGCGTCGCTCGAAAAGGCGGTTGAACTCGACGAGACTAATCTCGATGCCCTGTACACGCTGGGCGATGTTTTATTCGAGTCCCGTCATCCAGACCAGGCTCTGTCGACCTATCAGCGCATCCTTGACCAGGACAGTGGCGAGGCTGAAGCACTGGTAAGCATGGGGTTGGTCTATTTCAGTCAGGACCGGATGGATGAAGCAGAAGCCTGCTATCGTAAAGCGCTGGTGATCGAACCCGATTCGGTCTTCGCCTTGAATTCCATGGGCGATGTGGCCTATGCCGCCGGACGCGAGCAGGAAGCCATTGAACTTTATCGTAAGGTTATCTCACTCGACCCGGAAGATCCTCAGGGGCATTATAACCTCGCGGAAGTCTATTACGATACCGGGGAACTGGCGGCGGCGGAAAAAGCTTGTCGCGAAACGTTACGGCTCGATCCGCAATTTGCCTTTGCCTACCTGACTCTCGGCAATCTTTATCTAGATGAGGAAGAGCCTGAAGAGGCGATTAAGCAGTTTCAAAAATTTCTGAGTCTGGAACAGTCTGCCGATGCCGAGGATATTCGCAATGAGGTGAAGGCGGTCGTGGAGGGCCTGAAGGCCGAAATATAATTCTACCGAGGAAAAGCGATGGCCCGTGGTTTTGCCATATTACTGCTTCTGCAATTTCTCGGCGAGATGATCTCTGCAGGCTTGAACCTGCCGATTCCCGGGAATGTCATCGGCATGGGGTTGCTGCTGCTGGCGCTCAATCTGAAGCTGGTGCGTACGCAGTGGGTTGAAGATGCGGTCGAGCTGCTACTGTCGCACTTGGCGCTGTTTTTCGTGCCGGCCGGCGTCGGGGTGATGGTTTATTTTGATCTGATCGCTGCAGAATGGTTTCCGATTACGGTGTCTACCGTGCTCAGCACTTTTGTGGTCATGGCGGTCACCGGTTGGGTGGCCAAGTTGCTGGAAAAGCAAGGGGCGGCTCATGATGCGTGACCTGTTGGGGACGCCCCTGTTCGGTATCGGTTTGACCTTGCTCTGTTACGCCCTGGCCCAGCTGCTTTACCGGCGCACCGCGAGCATTTTTCTCAACCCGGTCGCCGTCAGCATTACCGCCATCATCGGCGTCCTGATGTTCTTGCACATCCCCTATGAAGATTATGCCGTTGGAGGGCGGTACATCCATTTTCTGCTCGGCCCGTCGGTGGTTGCCCTCGGGTTCCCCCTCTATACGCGCAGAAAAGAGATCCTTGCCCGCAAGGCACCGATCCTCATCGGTGTCCTGGCCGGGGCGCTGACCTCCATCCTGTCGGCATCGGGCCTGGCCTGGCTGCTCGGTGGGAGTCGCGATGTGGTGCTGTCGCTGGCGCCTAAATCGGTCACCACGCCCATTGCCATCAGCATCGTAGAAAAGATCGGGGGGATCGCTCCGCTCACGGCCGCCCTGGTTGTTATCACCGGATGCCTCGGTGCCATATGCGGTCCTGAGTTCTGTCGTTTGATCGGTGTGAGGGATGCTGCGGCCATGGGGCTCGCGGTCGGGACGGCAGCGCACGGCATCGGCACGGCCAGGATGCTGGAGGTAGATCGACTCGGGGGGGCGATTGCCGGGCTGGCGATCGGCTTAAATGGATTGATCACGGCATTTATCTTGCCGTTGTTGTTTCTGTTGTTTCGATAGTACAGGTCTGTTTGGTGGCAAAAAAACACGGGCCGGATGTTTGACATCCGGCCCGTGTTGATTTTTGCGGTGCTGCGGCAGAATATTTTTTACTTCTTGCCGGCTGCAGCCTTCTTCGAAGCTTTGAGAGGGTTGACCTTCGTTTCGACGCTCTGAATCTCAACCTTCTGATGAGTGGCGAAGTTGCAGAGACCGCTCTTCCACTTCTGCTTCGGGGAGGGGGCAACGGAGCAAACCGGCCCGATAGTCCCGTCTGCGATGCGATCACAACCCTGACATGCTTCTACGACCAGCTGGCAGCTGTTGCCTTCAAAGATACATCCTTGTTTAGACCAAAAGGTACACTCGGCACCGGGAAGTACTGTCTGACACTGCATGAGTAATGCCTCCTTGCGTTTGCGTATTTTTCTTTAAGTAAAGAGTACATATAAGGCGTTCGAGGGTTTTTGTCAATGTTTTTATCGAGTGACAGGGCAATCTTCTTGACCTGTTGCGACGCTTTCGTTAGGGTGCCTGATTTGCATAAACATTCTTAAATCGAGAGGTTGAGATCGTGTTACAAGGGGAATCTAAATCGTGGGAAGAAAAATGCCTCCGTTGCGGGCGGTGCTGTTATGAAAAGATTGAATATGAAGGCGAAGTTTATTACACCGATACGCCCTGCGAAAAGCTCGATCTCAGTACGCGCCACTGTACCGTTTATGCAGATCGCATTACGGCGCGTCCCGGGTGCACGCCGCTGACGCCGAAAATCCTCCATTATGGGGTTCTTCCTGCGGATTGTCCTTACGTCGCCGATATGGAAAATTACCCTGCACCCCACCTGTCCGATGAAGAAGATCCTGCCTGATCTGTCCAGTTAACGACCATTGGTTGATGGCGTCGCAAAAAGTCCGCCTTACGGCGTTACGGTGCTTTTTCAGGACCTCGACCTACCTGATGTAGGCCTTCGCCCCTGAAAAATCACCAGGCCTTGTAGATCGAAATTTTCACTTAGCCATCTCAAGACTTTTTGCAAAGCATTTTGGTTGGTTTCGTGTTAGTCATTGTTGCTTTTATGGTAAACTTTCAGTGATTTACAGCTTGGTTCAGCGTCTACGCAGGGCTGGCAGTGTCGATGCCCATGTTGATGCATTGCTTCAGGGCGACATGTTCTTGTTTTCGATATGACGGGAGGCTTCTATGGGTAGGATCAGTTTCGGAACTTCGGGTTGGCGCGGCATTCTTTGCGAAGATTTCACCTTTGACAATGTTCGGGTTGTAACCCAGGCCATTGCCGATCATCTGCGGGCCGCCGGCATTCATGACCGGGGCATGATCATCGGCTATGACGCCCGGTTCATGGGTGACCGGTTTGCCCGAGAATCAGCCAGGGTGCTCGCCGGGGCCGGCATCAAATCTTTTTTGTGCGACCGTGATACACCGACGCCGGTCATCGCTTTCGAAATTCTCCGGCGCAAGACGGCTGGGGGGATCAACTTTACCGCCAGTCATAATCCATACGATTACAACGGACTCAAGTTCTCGCCCGACTGGGGCGGGCCCGCCTTGCCGGAAACGACCCGGGATATCGAGACCCGCGCCAATGCCATGCTCGGCGAGATCTGCTTCAAAGAGATGCCACTGGATAAGGCGTTTCGTGCGGGATTGGTCGAGGAGATCGATCCCCGTGCCGCCTATTTCGAACGCATCCGCAGCCTGGTCGATCTCAAGGCGATCGCCGAATCAGGGATGACTATCGCGGTCAACCCTCTGTACGGCACCGGGCGCGGTTACCTTGACGTGCTGCTGCGCGAAGCCGGAGTCAAGGTGGTTGTCATGAACGACAATCGCGACCCATATTTCGGCGGTTTACCGCCAGAGCCTTCCCAGAGCAGTATCGGTGATTTTATTGCTTTTATTGAAGGGAATGATGAAATTTCCCTGGGGCTGGCCACGGATGGTGATGCGGACCGCTACGGGATTATCGATGCCGACGGGACATTTATCGAACCGAACTACGTGTTGGCCCTGTTGTTCGACTACCTGGTCCGAAACAAAAAGGAGCGGGGGGATGTCGCCCGTTCGGTGGCCACTTCGCATTTCGTCGATGCCGTGGCCAAATATCATGGCCTCGCCGTGCTGGAAACCCCTGTTGGGTTCAAATTCATCGGTGAATACATCCGTGATAACCGAATTCTGATTGGCGGCGAGGAAAGTGCGGGATTGACCCTGCGTGGTCATGTTCCGGATAAAGACGGCATCCTGGCCTGCCTGCTGGTGGCTGAAATGGTCGCTGTTGAACGCAAAACGCTGAGCGAACTGTTGGCTGACCTGTATCGGCAGGTCGGTGAATTTCATACCCGCCGTGAAAACATTCATCTCACCCCTGAACTGGAAGAGGCCTTTGCCGGCAAGATAAATAGTCTTCCACAGACCATGGCCGGACGCAAAGTGGCAACGGTTGTCACTGTTGACGGCTGCAAACTCATTTTCGAAGATGGTTCCTGGGTTCTTTTCCGCAAATCGGGAACTGAACCGGTGGTACGGGTTTACGCCGAAGCCAGTAGTGCCGCCGCCCTGGATGAATTGATTGAGGCTGCTGGAACTTTCGTAAAAGGATGATTGCTGTTTGACTTTTAATCAACCAATGCTTTATGATTTGATTAAAATTGAAAGTGGGGGGATATGGCTGAGAAGAGGGACAAGGCGCGCCATCGCAAGCGTTTGAAAGTCCGATACGGCGACAAAGATCATATGCAGATCGGATTTACGGAGGACGTATCTGATGAGGGGATGTTTATCCGGACCGCCATGACCAAGCCTCCCAGGTCGACCTTGTGTATTGAGTTGGAAACCTCAACTAATGAGGTGGTCTCCCTTTCCGGTCGGGTTCAGTGGTCCAAACGGATTCCTCCCAGCATGGCACACAAGCTCAAGGGCGGTATGGGGGTGAAGATTTCAGATTTCGCTTCGGGGGAAGAAGCCTTCCGCAAGCTCATGGAGTTTCTCAAGGAAACACGCTAAGCAAGCGTGTTGTCAAGGTTTATGAAAAAGGGGCCGGATCTTTAATGATCCGGCCCCCGTCCGTTTCAGCCTACCTCGTTGTATTCCCGCGCCCTGAATTCGACTCCCAACTCCGCGGCGACCTGCCGGCAGGCCGCGATATCTATCCCCGGCAGCGTAACCGCTGTAGCGGTGACAGAAGGGATATGCTGCGGCGCATCGCGGAGGAACTCTTTGATCGCCTGGTATCCTTCAAGGCCAAATCTGGAGCGACAGATCTGCTGGTAGGTTTGCGCATCCGGGGCATTGAGCGACACGGAAACAGCATCGACCAGTCCGGCCAGTTCGGGAAGCACGTTGCGGCCATGCACCAGGTTGGCCTGGCCGTCGGTATTGATGCGCACCTCGACGCCTCGCTCATGCAGCCAGGCGGCCACCTGCTTGAGCAGGTCGAGGCGCAGCAGCGGTTCGCCATAGCCGCAGAAAACCACTTCGTTAAACGTGCTGGGATCGCCGATCGCCTGGATGACTTCCTTGAAAGACGGCTCGTGGTCGAGTTTCAACCGGTGCCCTTTGACGGTGAAATCTTTGAATTTGGCACAGAAAGTACAGGCGTTGGTGCAGCGGTTGGTGATGTTCAGGTAGAGCGAATCACGGATCTGGTAGGCGATCCTGGTGGTCTGGTCGACGTCGCCAATGCCGAACAACTTGAAAGCGTTAAGAGAGCTGATGCGGGCCACATCCTCAATGGTCAACCCCTTGATTTCGGCTATCATTTTTGCCGTGTGACGTACGTGAGCCGGTTCATTGCGTCGGCCGCGAAATGGTTGCGGGGTAAGATAGGGGCAGTCGGTTTCCACCAGCAGGTGATCGATGGGGATGTTGCGAACGACTTCCCTGACTGCATCGTTTTTGGGGTAGGTGATGGTCCCCGGAAACGACAGGAAAAAACCAAGATCAAGGCAGGCTCTGGCCATCGCCGTATCACCACTGAAACAGTGCAGGACGCCGCCAACTGCGGCGGCGTTTTCCTCGTTGAGGATTTGCAGCACTTCCTCATGGGCGTCGCGGTCGTGCACGATGATCGGCAGATCGACTTCTCGGGCTAGGGCGATCTGCCGGCGAAAGGCCAGGCGCTGCACGTCCCGCGGTGATCGGTCGCGATAGAAATCGAGGCCGATCTCGCCGACGGCGACAATTTTCTGCGAGTTGCCGATCATCGCTTTGAGTTCAACGATGCCGGCGGCATCAGCTTCCACGGCGTCGTGAGGATGGATGCCCACCGCAGCAGAAATATTAGGATGGCGCTCGGACAAGGCGACATTGGCCCGGGAGCTGGCCAGGTCGCAACCGACACTCAGAATGTGGCTGATGCCGTTTTCATGGGCGCGGGCGATGACTGCTTCGCGATCCTTGTCGAACTGTTCGTTGTCGAGGTGGGCGTGGGTGTCGATCAGCGGCGGCAGATGTTGATTCATGGGGATACTCCCAAAGCAGAATGGGGCGCATTGCGCCCCACTCCGGGTATTCACGAGGTTTGGTGAATGATTATTTTTCGATTTCGATCCGGGGGAAGAGGGGGGCTGCCTTGGCAATGGTGGCGCCCGGCTGCAGCAGTCCCCAGGTGTCATTGCCGTCAAGAGCCAGGTCGGTCTGGTCCAGACCGAGGGTGCCCAGGATCGAGGCCCCGGTTTCCGGCATGAAGGGAGCCACCAGCAGGGCGATCAGACGGGTTCCCTCAAGCAGGTTGTACATGACCGTTCCGAGCCGCGGCCGCAGGTTTTCATCCTTGGCCAGAGACCAGGGGGCGGTTTCATCAATGTACTTGTTGGCGGCACTGACCAGCTCCCAGATGGCCTGCAGGGTCTTGTTGAACGCCAATTCATTGATCAGCTCATCGACGGTCGCGATAACGGTGGTGAAGCGTTGCTGGAACGTTTCGTCGATCGCCTCGCTTGGGCCGACTGGCGGCAAGGTGCCGTTGAAATATTTGCTGAGCATGGCGGTGGAGCGACTGACCAGATTGCCGAGGTCGTTGGCAAGGTCGGAGTTGATCCGGTGCACCAAGGCCGAATGGGAAAAGTCGCCATCGAGTCCGAAGGGGACTTCGCGCAGTAAAAAGTAGCGGATCGCATCGACACCATACTTGTCGATCAGCATGTTGGGCTCGACGACGTTGCGCAGGCTTTTGCTCATCTTCTGACCTTCGACGGTCCACCAGCCGTGGGCAAAGACCTTTTTCGGCAGGGGGAGGCCGGCGGCAAGGAGGAAGGTCGGCCAATAGACGGTATGAAAGCGCAGGATGTCCTTGCCGATGACGTGGGCATCCACGGGCCAGAATTTAGCCATATTGCCGTCGGGATCATCGGGGTAACCGAGGGCGGTAATATAGTTGGTGAGAGCATCGAACCACACATAAAGAACATGCTTGTCGTTGCCCGGCACCGGAATGCCCCAGGAGAAGGTCGTACGCGAAATGGAGAGGTCCCGGAGACCTTCCTTGATGAAGTTAAGAACTTCGTTGCGGCGGCTTTTGGGCTGGATGAAATCAGGATTGCTATCGATATGATCGATCAGCGCCTGCTGGTATTTGCTCATACGGAAAAAGTAAGATTCTTCCTTGAGTTTGTCGGTCGGACGCCCGCAGTCCGGGCAGTTGCCGTCCATCAACTGGGTTTCAGTCCAGAATGTTTCGCAGGGGGTGCAGTACCAGTCTTCATATTCGCCGAGATAGATATCTTCCTTGGCTTCGATGCGGCGGAACAGGTCAGCCACCCCTTTTTTATGGCGTTCCTGGGTGGTTCGAATGAAGTCGGTATTCGAGATATTGAGTTTTTCCCATAGAGCCTGAAACCGTTTGACCACGCGATCAGCCAGTTCCAGTGGAGTTTCACCAACCGAATGGGCCGCCTTTTCAACTTTTTGACCATGCTCGTCGGTTCCGGTCAGGAAAAAGACTTCGTAGCCCCGTGCGCGTTTGTAGCGAGATATAACGTCACAGGCGAGGGTGGTGTAGGCATGTCCGATATGTGGCACATCGTTGACATAATATATGGGGGTTGTGACGTAGTAACGTTTATCCATGGCAAGCTCTCCTGATTTATTTACGACGGGGGCGCCGCCGGTTCCGACTCCGTTTGCGAGCGGTTTTGCTGGGTTCGGATTCTGTCGATTCTTTTCCTTCGGCAGCAGGCGTAGGCGTAGGTGCTGCAGGTTTCTTTGCAGCACTTGCTGCGGCCGGTTTTTCGCGCGGCGGCCGTGACGGCTTTCTTGAGCCACCTTGCGGCGGCCGATTCCGCCTGGGGGGTCCATCCCCGGCTACGGCCGGTTCCGGCCCCTTGCCCTGCTCGATCTGATCAGCCGTCACTTGAACGGTCTGACCGTTCTCAAGTCGGACGACCACCTTCTGCCCGAGTACATTCTGATTGATCACCTCACCCCGGGCGCCGTCAAGCTGGACTTTACGGCCGCACTTTGGAAGGGCTTTTTTCAGGCTGCAGTAGGTTTCGAATTCATAACTCAGGCAACATAACAGGCGACCGCATTGGCCGGAAATCTTGGTCGGGTTCAGGGCCAGGCCTTGTTCTTTGGCCATGCGGACCGACACCGGTGTGAACTCGGTGAGAAAGGTGCAGCAGCAGAGTTCGCGTCCGCAGATGCCTAATCCGCCGATTAATTTGGCTTCGTCACGAACGCCGATCTGACGCATTTCTATACGGGTGTGAAAATGATGAGCCAGGTCCTTGACCAGTTCACGGAAATCCACTCGGCCGTCGGCGGTGAAATAGAAAATGATTTTTGAACCGTCGAAAAGGTATTCGGCGCGAACCAGCTTCATTTCCATGTTCCGTTTCAGGATGCGTTCCTGGCAGAACAGGTGGGCTTCTTTTTCGCGGTGACCGTTGGCTTGAGCCATGGCGATATCGTCGTCGGTGGCAATCCGGATGATGGTTTTGAGGTCACCTGTCTTTGTGCCCTCGTTTCGGTCTTCCGGGGGTTGAACCACGGTAGCCAGGGCCCGGCCGCGATCGGTTTCGACGACGACCCGATCGCCGGCCTGAAGTTCTAAATCCAGGGGGTTGAAATGGTAATGTTTCCCGGCGTCACGGAATTTGAGAGAAACGATTCTGGGCATTTATGAAAAAACTTTCTGGTTAGTTGACGTAGCTAAAATTCAGGCAGCCAAGCGCAGGATCAGTACTTCCATGGCCAACTGGCGGTTGACATTGCGGTCGAGTTGTCGACGACTGGCAGCGATAGCCTCGAGTTTGCGCAGCAAGGTGGCAGTGTTTTCCCGCGGCGCGATCCGACGGATCTTGTCCGCAAGATCGATGTTGACCAGGTCGCTTTCCGCGCGACCGTGCTGATACAGCAGCAGGTCCCGGTAAAAAGCCTGGATAATATCGAGAATGTCTGGAAGACGTTCTTTTTCGTCGGCCAGGGATTGGGCCAGTTCAAAAATTGGCAAAACGCTCCTGGGCGAAAGGGCCGTGAGGGCCTTCAGGATTTCTCGGCGCCGCTCCAGGTAGAGGTCGCGGTCCTTGCCCAGCGCCTTCTTGAAACTGCCTTCCGACAGCGCCGCCAGGATGTGCCCCTGGGTTTCATCTACCCCCAGTTGTTCGAGCAGGACTCCCTTCAGCATGCCCTGAGGCAGACGGGCAAAGGGGAGTCGCTGACAACGGGAGCGGATAGTGCTGAGAACGCTTTCCGGGTGCGCTGTCAAGAGGATCAGCAGGGCTTCGCCGCTGGGTTCCTCCAAGGTCTTGAGCAGGGCATTGCCCGCAGCCTGGTTCATTCGGTCGGCGCTGTCAATCAAGCATATTTTCTTGGGGGCTTCAAGGGGGCGGAAGGAAAGTTCCTTCTGGATGCTGCGCACCTGTTCAATCTTGATTGTTTTGCCGTCGGGTTCCAGAAGGTGCAGGTCTGGATGGTTGTTGTGATCGACCTTGCGGCAGGCCGAACAGACCCCGCATCCGGTGCCGTCCTTGCACATGACAGCTCGGGCCAGCGCCAGGGCCATCAGGCGCTTGCCAACACCTTCAGGACCCTCGAACAGGTAGGCATGAGCCAGTCGGCCGCTGTCGATGGCTCGGCGCAGGATGTCTTTCTGCCGATCATGTCCGAGGATCTGGGAAAAGGTCATGGTCTCGCTTTTCGTGTTGCTATAAACTTATCAACTGCCCGGTTGATCCGGTCAGCCACGGTGTCGATATCACCGTGGGCATCGATGACACAGAAACGGGCATCTTGCCTGGCCAATTGCAGATAGCCGTTACGAACCTTCTCGTGAAATTCGAGAGCTTCCTTTTCGAAGCGTTCTTCGTGGCCCAGGGCCGATGTAATGTTGCGCTGGATCGCTCGCTTCAACCCTTCGTCCGGCGGCATGTCGAGCAACAGGGTCAGATCGGGCTGCACCCCGCCTGTGGCCACCTGGTTGAGGGTGAGGATCAGCTCAATGTCTAGCCCGCGGCCGAATCCCTGGTAGGCGAGGGTGGCATCGGTAAAGCGGTCACAGATGACGATCGAACCCTGCTGTAAGGCTGGAACGACAACCTCTGAAACGTGCTGCGCCCGAGCTGCGGCATACAGGAGCAGTTCGGCACGGGGGACCAACGCGGTATTTGCTGGATCGAGGAGAATCTGTCGGACCGCATCGGCGATCGGGCAACCACCCGGTTCACGGGTCGTCAGCACGGGCATCCGGCATCCGATAAGGCGCTTTGCCAGCAGGCCGACCTGGGTCGACTTGCCGCAGCCCTCAATCCCTTCAAAAGTAATAAAAAAAGCCATAAGTTCCAATCGCCGGGTAAAATCGGTACATTATAGGAACGCCCCTGTGAAGAATCAAGGAAAACCTGATATATATGGTGGGAATTCTTGATAAGCGGCAGGGGTTTCTGTATAATTGCGCCGTTGATTAGAGCTTTGCTGAAGAGTCAGGATATAGTCGAAATGGAAGAGAGTATCTGCTGTACCGATTGCGAAAAAATCTTGATGGAGCGGATTGGCTACGTGTTTGCCGATTATCCGGTTTTTCAGGAGGCCTTGACTCATAAGTCGTATAGCAACGAGCATGGCGGAATGGCTGACCCTCACAATGAAAGGCTCGAATTTCTGGGTGATGCGGTCCTCGATATGGTCATCAGTCATAAAATATTTGTCGCCTATCCGGATCTGCCCGAGGGCGAGTTGACGCGGATTCGTGCCGAAGTGGTCAGCGAGACGGGCCTTGCCCAGGTCGGACGTCGTCTCGAGATCGGCAACTGCCTGCGCCTTGGGCGTGGCGAATTGCGTACCGGCGGCCGAGACAAGGACAGCCTGATCGCCAATGTCCTCGAGGCGCTGATCGGGGCCGTTTACTGCGACGGTGGCTTCGAGGCGGTTCAGCAGATGATTTTACAACTATTTGAACCCTTTATTGACCGCTCGTTTCAGCGGAAATCCGGGATTGATTTCAAAACCCGGCTACAGGAGTTGATGCAGGCCCGCTTCGGATCTCCTCCGGAATACCGCCTCGTTCATGCCGAAGGACCGGACCACCACCGGCATTACACGATTGAGGTTCGGCACGCCGGAGTCGGCTTCGGGCAGGGCAGCGGCAAAAGCAAAAAAATTGCCGCACAGCAGGCGGCCCGTCAGGCACTGGAAGCGCTCGAGGGGTAACTTGCGGATCTATCCTTTCTTTATTGCCCATGCTGGCTGCCCGCATCGTTGCGGCTACTGCCGCCAGCAGGCGTCAGTGGGGCCGCCCTCGACCTTAACTGCGGCAGACGTCGCCCGCGAGCTTCCGCAAATGCTCGAACAGGGCGAGGGGGGGGAGGTGGCTTTCTACGGCGGGACCTTCACCCTGTTGCCGACTGCGGAGCAGCAGGCGTACCTGGGAGTGGTGGCACCCTACCTGCAGTCCGGCGAGGTCAGCGGTATCCGGGTTTCCACCCGTCCCGATGCCCTGTCTATCGAACAGATCTCTTTGTTGAAGGGATCTGGTGTTTCGACCGTTGAAGTTGGCTGCCAGTCATTTTCTGCCGACGTACTGGCCCGTTCTGATCGTGGGCACGGCCCCGAGGCCGCGCTGCAGGCGGTTTCCCGCCTGCAGCAACAGGGCATCAGGACCGGCATTCAATTGATGCCAGGGCTGCCCGGCGGCAGCCGACATGAAGCCCTGGCTTCGCTGGGCCAGGCGCTCAAGCTCAGGCCGGCGTTCATGCGCATCTATCCAGCCGTGGTGCTGCGTGATACACCGCTTGCCACGCAGTACCAGACCGAATTGTTTTCTCCGCTTACGCTCGATGAGGCCGTTGACCTGTGCGCAGAAATGTTGTGGCATTGCCAGCGACTTTCGGTGCCGGTCATCCGGATCGGTCTGCAGGCATCCGAGGGGCTGGACCGGGGCGATGCGATGCTGGCGGGTCCGTATCATCCGGCGTTCGGTCAACTGGTTCGCTCACGCCTGTGGCAGCGCGCGCTGCTGAAGCTGGCCCGGGCAGGCATGATGTCGGCTCTGGTCCACCGCGCCGACCTCGCCGATGCGCTGGGCAACAAACGTCACAATATCGTTTTCCTGCAACAGGAATATTCACACTTTACCGTTCGGGCAGTGCCGGGAGTGGCACGCCAGACACTCTCCAGTGATCTGGGCACCCGGAGCCTGCACGAACTTGCAGCCTATCCATTAGAGGAGTTTTCTTTTTGACCGAATCATCCAATTTTAAGTCCGGCTTCGTTTCCATTATTGGTCGTCCGAATGTCGGCAAATCGACCCTGCTCAATCGCATCCTTGGCCAGAAAATTGCCATCGCTTCGAATAAGCCCCAGACCACTCGCAACCGCATTCTCGGGATCCACAATATCCCCGGTGCCCAGATCCTATTTATCGACACCCCGGGGATTCACCGGGCGGCCGGCAAATTGAACAAATACATGGTTGATCAAGCCCTGAGCGCCTGCTCAGGGGTTGACCTGATTCTGTATGTGGTCGAGGCGACCGACCCGATTGGCTCCGACGCCGGGTTTATCCTGGATGTGCTGGCCAAGGGTGGGGTGCCGGTCGTGCTGGTCATCAACAAAATCGACTTGGTACAGAAACAACGTCTGCTGGCCTTAATGGATGCTTATTCTAAACGGTTCGCATTTCGCGAAATCATTCCTATTTCAGGCCAGAACGGTGAAAACGTCGAGCGGATGCTGTCGTTGATCCCCTCCTATCTCAAGGAAGGGCCGCAGTATTATCCTGACGACCTGGTCACTGACCTGCCAGAACGTTTCATCGTTGCAGAAATGATCCGCGAGCAAGTGCTCAAACAGACCCATGACGAAATACCCTACCGGGTTGCGACTTTGGTGGAGAGCTTTGAAGAAAAGCCAGAAAAAGGCTTGGTGGTGATCAACGCTGTGATCATTGTCGAACGCGATTCCCATAAGGGGATTCTGGTCGGCAAGAAAGGCGAGAAGATCAGCTCTATCGGCAAAGCTGCCCGGTTCGATATTGAGCGGATGCTGGGCACGCGGGTTTTTCTTGAGCTTTTCGTCAAGGTGCAGAAAAACTGGACAGAGTCAGATCGCCTGCTTAGGGAATTTGGCTACGAATAACGTTTGGGTTTGTCTTCAGGCTCTCTATGAAAGAAAAAGGTTTCCATTTATGTCAGTTGTAGCCATTGTCGGCCGGCCGAATGTCGGCAAGTCGAGCCTGTTTAACCGGATTCTCGGCAAGCGTAAAGCTATTGTCGAAGACTTTCCCGGAGTGACTCGTGATCGCCATTATGCCGAGGTGACCCGTTTTGATAAAGCTTTCACGCTTATCGATACTGGTGGTTTCGAGCCGGTCAGCGAAGAACGCTTGCTGGTCCAGATGCGTGAACAGTCGCAGTTGGCCGTTGAGGAGGCGGACGTCATCCTTTTCGTTATGGATGCTCGTGAAGGCCTGACTCCTTCGGATTCCGAAGTCGCAGCCATGCTGCGGCGTTTCCCAAAACCGGTGCTGTACGTCGTCAACAAGGTTGACGGCGACAACCTGGAAGATGCGGCCGGCGAGTTTTACGCACTCGGCGCCGAAGAGCTTCACACCATTTCGGCCGAGCATGGTCGCGGCGTGCCGGATCTCATCGATACTATCATGGCCCTGCTTCCTGAGACCTCTGCAGACATCGAGAATCAGGATGAAGTCCGTTTGGCGGTCATTGGTCGACCGAATGTCGGCAAGTCGTCGCTGGTAAATCGCATCCTCGGTTATGAAAGGGTTGTTGCCAACCCTCTGGCCGGGACCACCCGCGATAGTGTCGATACGCCGTTCCTTTATAATAACAAACGTTACGTTTTGATCGATACTGCCGGTATCCGGCGAAAGGGGCGGGTCAGCCAGAAACTCGAAAAATTCAGCGTCATCCAGGCGTTGAAGGGTATGGACAGGGCTCATGTGGTGCTTGTTGTGATCGATGCCGATGAGGGGGTTACCGACCAGGACATGACGGTGGCCGGATATGCCTACGAAAAAGGTCGTGCGGTTGTCCTGGTGGTTAACAAGTGGGACACGGTGGAAAAGGACAACTCCACCATGAACAAGTATCTCGATAAACTGAAAGTCTCTTTTAAATTTCTTGCCTTTGCGCCGGTGGTGTTCGTTTCCGCCCTGACCGGCCAGCGGGTCACTAAGATCATGTCCGAGGTTGAAAAGGTGGCCGCTGAATTCAATAAGCGTATCCCGACTCCAGGCTTGAATAAGGTTCTTGCCGAAGCGGAAAAAACCCATCAACCACCGATTTATCAAGGCAAACGCCTGAAATTTTTCTATATGACCCAGGTCAGTGTCCGTCCGCCATCATTTGTGGTTTTTGTCAACAAAGCCGAGGGGGTTCACTTTTCCTACCAGCGCTACCTCGTTAACAAGCTTCGTGAAGCTTTCGGATTTGACGGTGTGCCGATCAGGGTGAATTACAAAGACCGTGAGCGGAGAGGGTAGGGAAAAAGAACTTTACATACATGAACATCTTGCGATATAGTAAAAGTCATTTAATTTTCAGCTGTTACATTATTGTAGCGGGATGAGCTGGAACTAACGTCGAAGCTTAGTCCGGATTCTCATGAGCCTTGTTGGAAATCTTGAAGACCTGGGTCTGGGGGAGATACTTCAGATTGTCAGCCTCAGCCGCAAGTCGGGGGTTCTGGCCCTGAAAAGCAGGAACCGTGAAGGCAAGATCGCCTTCCTTAACGGGAAGGTCATCCATGCCACCTCGAGCGTTTTTCCTGAAAACTTCGGCAGTCTTCTGGTTCGTCGAAGTGTGGTGGATGTTGAAACCCTGAAAGGGGCCCTTGCCGTGCAGAGCAAGCTGGCGCCCCCCCCTTTGCTAGGAACTATACTTGCCCAGAATTTCGGTATTTCTGCCGAGTCGGTCGAAGCGGTCGCCAGGGAACAGGTCGAGCGAATTATTTACAGTTTCTTCGGCTGGTCGGAAGGAAGCTTTGCTTTCGAGCTTGGTGAGCCGGCTGAGTTGTCCAATGGCAAGCTCAGACCCCTTCAGCAAATTCTGCAGCAGGGGCTGAACACCCAGTGGTTGGCGATCGAAGGTAGCCGGATTATCGATGAAAAGCGGCATCGGGGCGAACCTTTCGATGCGCAGACCGATCTTGCGTTCCAGGCTGATGAGAACATAAGCCAAACGCCGGCAACTGACACTGAAACTTCGACTGAGGGTTCGCCGTCGTATGATTTTGCTGGCGAACTTCTTGAAGAAATCGGTGAGCAAGGGGGCTCTTCCTCTGAGGTAAAGGGCCTGGAAACTGGAGCCTTAAAACAACTCAAGGGGATGGTTCAGGAACTGAACAACCCCGCACTCGGTGGCGGAATTATCCTGCTGGTTCTACGTTTTGCAAGCGAGTTCATAAACCGGGCCGTAATTTTTAAGGTCAAGGAAAAAGAGATTGTCGGCCTGGGGCAGTTTGGTATAGAGTTTGAGCAAGAGTCCGCCGATGCCAGGGTCCGCAAAATGCGAATTCCTGTCGACGAACCTTCTGTTTTCAGTGAAATTCTTTCTGAAATGGTTCCCAAAAGGGTGGAGCTCGAAGATTGTCGCTGGGATAATTATCTAAAAGAAAGTCTGGGCGGTGACGAACCTGAAGAGATTTTCCTTGGCCCGCTGGTCAGCGAGGGGCGGGTTGTTGCGGTACTGTATGGTGACAACCTCCCTCTGAAAGCCCCCGTCGGAGCAACCGAAGCTTTGGAGATTTTCTTGACTCATGCCGGGTTGACCATGGAAAAGGCCCTGCTTGAACGAAAATTACGCGAACACGTCTCCCTTTGATACAAAAGAGGAATCTTGTGGGTAAAAAAATCCTGATAGCCGAAGATTCATCAACGATGCGTTCCCTGATCGGGTCAACCATTGCGGCCATGGGTGATTACGATGTTGTGGAGGCGGAGAATGGGTTCGAGGCTCTGCGCATCCTGCCGAGAGAAATGGTTGATATGGTTATCACCGATATCAACATGCCGGACATCAACGGTCTCGAACTGATCAGTTTTATTCGCAGCAACGATAATTACAAATCGCTGCCACTGGTTATCGTCAGCACAGAAGGAAGCGAAAAAGATCGGCAAAAAGGGCTGGCCCTTGGCGCTGATGCTTATCTGGTCAAGCCTTTTGTGCCTGAAGAACTGCAGAACCTTATCAGAAAATTTCTCGGCTAGGAGGTCATGGTGGGGGGTCCATCGTCTCAGGCGATCACCGATTTTCTTGGCGAAGCCGAGGAAATCATTGAAAATCTAAACAATGACCTGATGGTGTTAGGTGATTGTGCAGAGTCCGGCACTTGTGAACCCGATCTCCTCAACCGAATTTTCCGTGGAGCTCATTCGCTCAAGGGCCTGTCCGGAATGTTCGGCTTTGACGATGTTTCCGCACTGTCCCATCAACTGGAAAACCTGCTCGACAGCTTGCGCCTCGGGAAAGTAGCTCTCTCCAACGATCTCGTTTCCGTGCTTTTTGATGGCATGGATATGCTGACCCGACTGGTTGACGGCAAGGCGGAAAATCCCGATTTCACATCAGACCTGAACCCGATCCTGCAGCGTATCGAAAGTACGCTGCACGGCAATAACTCCGCGGGCGACGATCCGTTCTCCGACTACAATGTCGACCCGGAAATCCTCACCATTCTCACCGAGTACGAAGAGCACCGGATCCTGGAAAACCTCAAACAGAAAAAAAACCTGTTCAAGGTTAAGGTTGATTTTGACCTCTGCAGTTTCGACCAGGATCTGGGAATATTGACCGACTTGTTGAAAGAACAGGGGGAGGTTATCAGCACTCTCCCTTCAGCAGGAGACCTGACCGACCGCATTGCATTTCAAATCATCGTCGGTACCGACAAGGATGCGGACGAGATTGTTCAGCTGCTTGGGCGCGACGAGGCAACCGTCGAATCCGCCGTCGGCGGCAACAAACCGGCTCCTTCGTTTCAGGAAGTGGCCCTCGAAACCCCGCCCCCGGAGGTGCTGCCCCCTTCAGTGCAGCAACCGGCCGAACCCGCTGCCCCAGTCTCTGCCCGTTCAATCAGTCGCACGGTTCGGGTCGATATAGACAAGCTTGATCTGCTCATGAACGTTGTCGGTGAACTGGTTCTTTCCAAGGCTGCGATAACCCGTGTCTGCGACCGCCTCAAAAGCGAGGGGAGCCGCGAGCTCGGCACTGAACTGCAGAAGGCAACCCGGACCCTCGAGCGTCGGCTTGAGGAGTTGCAGAAGGGCGTCATGGAGGTTCGTATGGTTCCGGTTGCTCAACTATTCGACAAGATGAACCGAATAGTTCGCAAGGTGGCCAGCGAACGGGGCAAGCAGGTCTCGCTTGAAGTCAACGGTGCTGACACCGAGTTGGATAAGTTGATTGTCGAAGACTTGTCCGACCCACTCATGCATATCATTCGCAATTCAATTGATCACGGCATTGAGCCTCCGGAAGAACGACAAGCATCAGGCAAGCAAGGGAAGGGGCTGATTCGCCTCTCTGCTTCCCAAAAAGGCAATCATGTCGTCATTGAAATCCAGGATGATGGTCGCGGGATTGATCCTGACAAAATCAAGCAGAAAGCTATTGAAAAAGGACTTGTGTCAGCTGGCGACAAATTGACCCGCGAACAGATCTACGACCTGCTGTTCACTCCGGGTTTCTCGACGGCAGAAACAGTCAGCGATCTCTCCGGTCGAGGGGTGGGGATGGATGTGGTCAAGAACAACATATCCCATCTTTCCGGGATGGTTGAACTCGACAGCACCGTCGGTGCCGGAACCACCATGGCGATTACCCTGCCGATCACCCTCGCCATCATCAAGGCCCTGATCATAAAAGTTTGCGGTAACACGTACGCGATCCCCATCAATTCCGTTCTGGAAACGATCATGGTGGAACCGTCCGCCGTGCGGACCATTGAACGGAAGGAAGTTATCGAACTTCGTGACAGCACCTTGCCGCTGTTGTTTCTCGAAACTATTTTCAATCTATCTGACCGAAGTAGAGGCAAAAACCGCTTTTTTGTTGCCGTGGTTGGTTTTGCCGATAAAAAGGTCGGCATTGTCGTTGATGAGCTTCTTGGCCAGCAGGATGTTGTTATCAAGTCTCTCGGCGAGTCCCTTTCTTTTGTCCGGGGGATTGCCGGAGCGGCGGACCTCGGGAACCAGAAAACGATTCTGGTTCTTGATGTCGGTGGCCTCATGAGCGAAGCCCTCAGGGGAGATTCGGCGTTTTATGTATAAGGACTTTTATGGTCTTACTGAACGTCCTTTTAGCAAGACCCCGGACCCCAGGTTTCTTTTTCAGAGCAAAATGCACCGGGAGGCCCTGGCGCGATTGCTCTATGCCGTCGAAGAGCGCGACCTGATTCTGCTGACCGGTGAAATTGGCTGCGGCAAAACCACGCTGTCGCGGGCATTGATGGACGAACTGCCCGAAGGATACAAGATCCTTCTGTTCATCAACCCCCGGTTAACACCGATGGAGTTCCTCCGGGCCTTGGCCCTGCGATTGGGAGTTGCGGAACCGGCGCGGTTCAAAACCGATCTTCTAGAACAGATCGGAGCCGAGCTTTATCGACTGTTCCAACAGAATATCTGCCCGGTTCTGGTAGTAGATGAAGCTCAACTGGTGCCGCATAAAGACACCTTTGATGAAATCAGGCTGTTGACGAATTTTCAGTTGGATGACCGCAATCTTATGAGTTTGGTACTGATGGGGCAGCCCGAATTGAGAAAGCGTCTGGCGCACAGGGCTTACGAGCCTCTTCGACAGAGGATCGGCATGCAATATGATTTGCAGCCGCTTTCCCTGGACGACACGGCGGCGTATATCGATTTTCGAGTGCAGGTTGCCGGTGGGGAAGCCGGTCTGTTTCTGCCCGCGGCGATAGAGTTGATTTACTCCTATGCCGGCGGTGTCCCTCGCAAGATTAACCATGCGGCCTCCTTGGCTCTTCTTGAGGGTTTTGGACGGGAAGCCAGGCCGATCGGCCCGGAAATCATCCGATCCATCATGGTGGAGTTGTCTCTGTCTTCTTGAACCGAAGAACGGAAGTTTACAAATGGATCTCGCTGATATCCGCAAAAAAGCTAATACTCAGAAGAACAAGGCTCCTGCGCCCGGCCTTGATGCTGAAAAAAAAGCCCCTTCGATCCAGGGAGTTCCTTTTGACGAGCATCTTCCCGTGCAGCAGGGGGCAGATGTGGCGGTAACGCCGGAAGTTCAGGTTCAGTCATCCGCAGAAGCCATCCAGGAGTTATTTGATTCCCCGTTCCAGATTGACCTGATCGAAGAGGGCAACCGGCACGATTTTGCCAAGAACGATCTGGAAGAAAAGGAAAACTCTCGTCAATGGTTGACTTTTTCTCTAGGTGGTGAAGAGTACGCTATAGACATTGAAGCAGTAAATGAGATAATTAAACCCCGTGAGGTCACAGATATTCCTCGTGTTCCCGGCTTCATGCTGGGAATAATTTCGCTACGTGGCATTGTTGTTCCCGTATATGATCTGGCCCGCCGCCTAGAACTTGGAGATATCGACATCAACTCGCTTTCTCGAGTTATTGTCTGCCAGTATGAAGAAAAAATCATTGGTCTGCTGGTCGATAGCATTACTCAGGTCGTGAGGCTTCAAGATGAGAAAATCGAGCCACCACCTCCGGTGCTGTCGGGCATGAATCGGCAATTAGTCTCAGGGGTTGGCCGTTATCAGGGAAGGATGCTGATATTGTTGCAGTTGCAAAATATTCTGAATCCAGAGATTGTTTTGACAAGAGGAAAGGAGTGACCCCGTGAACAAGAAAAAAGTCCTTATCGTCGAAGATGAGGAAAGCCTTCTTAAGCTGGAAAGTATCCTGCTGATTTCAAAGGGTTTCGATGTTAAAGGGGTATCAAACGGAAGAGCAGCCCTGGAATCTGTTGCGGAAGAAAAGCCGGACCTGATTCTGCTCGACATCATGCTGCCGGAAATCGACGGGTTCGAGGTCTGCAGGCAGATAAAAAGCGATCCCTCCACTCGGCAGATTCCGGTGATTATGCTGACTGCCAAAAAGAGCCGCGAAGACATGGTTCGCGGCGAAAAGGTCGGCGCCGACTGGTACATTACCAAACCGTTCAAATCGGCCATGGTCATTGAAACTATTCAGAGATTCCTGGCAAAATGAGTCTGCCAGGTCTGAGCCATAGTGATTCTTCCGAGGTCAAAGGGCGTCAAGAGGTCCAGCTTGCCTGCATCAGACTAGCGTCTGAAATGTATGCGCTGGATATCATGCGCATCAAGGAAATCATCCGGCCCCAGAAATTAACTTCCGTACCAAAGGCTCCCGCGTTTGTTGATGGCATGATTAATCTGCGCGGAACGGTTATCCCGGTCATCGATCTGAGAAAGCGGTTTGATCTGCCGCCCACCCCGCGAGATCGCAAGACCCGTATCGTCATCTGTGCCATTTTTGAAAAATTCGTTGGACTCATGGTCGATGAAGTGACAGAAGTACGCCGTTATCTTCGCCACGAAGTGAGGCCGGCTCCCGAGTTTGTCAAAGGAAAGGGCGCCGAATTTTTCATGGCAGTCTGTCAACGAGACAGTGACCTGGTCATGATAATTGATTTGGAAAAAATATTGTCTTCAGACGAAATTATTGATCTGGAAAATATTGCACCTCAGGCTATCGAAGACGTTAGCGGATAACCTGTCGCTTTAAAGGTGGTTAACGAGGCTAGTCGGTCGATACGGCGCTGTCACTTGTTAATCACTTTTGTCGCTTTCATCAGGCATCTGTTTGTCGCAATGAATCAGACGCGAATCCCAGAGGGTTTTTGTGGATATTGAGCAGTTACTGAAAACAAAGTTGGAATCAGACAACGAAGAAGAGCGAGTTCAGGTGGTCAGGGAGCTCGCTGAATTTGGTTCAGATCTGACTATTTCTTTGATTTATCAGGCGATGGGCGATTCCAGTTGGCGGGTTCGTAAAGAAGCCGCTGAAGTTTTTCTGGCCTTTCCTCGCGCCAGAGAACTGGCGGGGGACATTGTCGAACTGCTTCATTCGCAGGACAATGCCGGCCTGCGTAATATCGCGGTCGACATTCTGATTCATCTGGGGCGCCAGGCGCTGCCGGTGCTTTATGATGAGCTCAATTGCATTGACCACGATGTTCGCAAGTTTGTGCTCGATATCCTTGGCGACATCAACGATTCTTCAAGTGCTGCCGCAATGATCGCTGCCATGTCGGATGAAGATCGTAACGTACGGGCCGCTGCAGCTGAGAACCTGGGCAAGATCGGCGCTGCCGAGGCAATTCCCGCCCTGCTGGAGGCCATGACCGATGCCGACCTGCTGATGCGATTCACGATCCTTGAAGCATTGGGCAAGATCGGCAAACCCATCCCCATTGAAAAAATTCGGCCGTATAACGACGATCCCCTTCTGCGCAAGGCCCTGCTCGAATGTATTGGCCTGGCGAACGTTGGGGCTGGGATTCCCCTGGTTGTCGAAGGTTTGAATGACCGGATGCGTAACGTCCGGGAAGCCGCTGCTATATCGCTGGCGGCTCTTTATGCTGCCCACCCTGAACTGGTGGCAAGTTCACTGGTCGCTGATGCCGCGGCCGCTGCGCAGACACTGACCGAATTGCTTCATGCCAGCAGTCTTCTCGTTGTTCGGGCAGCGCTCAAGCTGGTTCCGTTGACCGGTGAAATAAGCAGCGCCGACTCTCTGCTGGAGATTCTTGGTGACGAAGAGGTAAGTCAGGACGCCGCCAGCGCTCTGATTTTTCTGGGGCGCCCAGCGATCGTGTCTCTGCTCGACAGATGGCCCATGGCTGATGACCGTATCCGAGCCTACCTCAGCTACCTGGCTGGCGAAACCGGCTGTGCAGAAGCCTTGCCCCTGCTTCTTTCCGGGCTCTCATCCGAAGACATGACATTACGCATGTCCTGTGCCCATGCGCTTGGCCGACTCAACGAAGTTGCGGCCGTTCCGTGCCTGGTCGAAATGCTGCAGGGTTCTGCCCCAGAGGTGAGGGATGCCGCACAGAACGCGCTCGCTACCCTGGCCGCTACCTGCCCCGCGGAAATCGTCGAAGCGTTAAGCCCCTTGGTCGAAGATGAAGATTCCGAAATTCGGGCTGCTGTCATATCCGTGCTGGCACGGCTTGATTATGAAAAAAATGAGCATTTCCTTGCCTTAGCGCTTAAGGATGAGTCCGCCTCGGTTCGTCTCGCCGCCATTACTGCTCTCGGCAGCAATCCCGCGGACGAGCACCTCGATGTACTGAAGCTGGCTTTGACCGATGAAGATCCAGAAGTGCGCCGGGGTGGTGCCGAAGCCTTGGGGATGATCAAGAACCCGCAGGCGGTGGATGCCCTGGCGTTGGCTTTATTCGATGAAGACTTGTGGGTTCGCGCTACAGTTATTCGCAGCCTGGGCAAGATTAACGAAAAACGTTCTGTCTCCCTGATTAAGGAGGCGCTGGGCGACCCGATCGGGCTGGTTTGCATTGCCGCCCTGGAAGCCTTGGCCGAACTCGATACTGAGACGGCGTTCCCCCTGTTGATGGCATCACTGTATCACGAGGATGAAGAGGTTGTGAACGCGGCACTGCAGCAGTTGGTTGCC
>JAQYWA010000206.1 GCA_030145265.1 Desulfuromonas sp.
AAGCATCTCAACAGCACCAACTGGGCTGCGCCGACCGTCGACCTGTCCCTCAACAATGCCGACGGCGGCACGCTCAAGAGCTTGAACAATGTTGCCGACGATACCAGCGGCTACGCCCAGACCGTGGGCAGTTCGGTCACCTGCTCGGCGGCCTACTGTCACAGCTACGTGGATGCCGCCGAAACCCGCCAGTTCGCCGTAACGCCCAACTGGTACAGCACCGGTTTCGCCGGCGATGCCTGCGCCGGCTGCCACGGGAACTCTCCGGTCAGCAATGCCCATGGGGTACATGAAGTCGGTATCCACTTCGATACCACCTACACCGGCGTCAGCGGTCTGCAGACTGCCGGCAGCACCGGCGACAATTCTCACGGCCTTGCTACGACCTCTACTGTCATCAGCTGTGTCAGCTGTCATAACGACACCGTCAAGGCCTGGTTCAACGATGATAACACCACCTGCGGCACCGCGGCCTGCCATGGTACGACCGCCCCCGCACAAGGGAGCCTTGAGACCGCCAGCAATACTAAAGACACCGCCAACTTCAAGAAAACGGCCCACTTGAATGGCACTACTGATGTCGTTTTCCAGAACATAGCGCCCAAAACCCGGGCCCAGGTTCGCAACGGCATCGAGAATGTCCCTGAGTTGTTCAACAACTGGGAGCGCACCGACGGCTCCATCTTGGACTGGCTGTTGTTCTACAAGGTAAGTAATAAATACGATCAGGCCAAGAGCACTCTCAATAGCGCCACGTTCAATGCCGGTACCTGTTCGGCTATCGCCTGCCACAACAGCTACGACATCGACTGGAACAAGGCGCCGGCCAGCTACTCCTGCGAAGCCTGCCATACGCAGCTGCCGTAAACTGATGTTAAACCTCTTGAAAAGGAGAATGCGATGAAACGGTACATGAAGCCAAAGGTAGTAGGGAGCAGCAACGTGCATCCCTGCTAGGATTGAAAAGCAAAGAGGCCCGGGAGCGATCCCGGGCCTCTTTGCTTTTTCGCGGTTGTCAGGGCGAGGCATGCCTCGCCCCTGCAGGTCCGGCGCAGGATTCGCATGGAAACATCTACAAAACTTGCCTTGGCGGCCAGGAAGTAAAAGCCGGCAGCACAACCGGCTTGTCCGTTGTTTGGTGGAGTGTTAGGATGAACATCCCTGTAACCTCGACGTTTTTGAAGGATATACGAAGATGAAAAAGCTTGCTGCGGCACTACTGATTTTGCTTGCGTCCGGCTGGTGCGCTGATACCGCGCTGGCGGCGACAGTTGCCGGCAAAATGACCGTCGAGCACGGTCAGAAAACGGTGGCCGGGGTGCGGCTACTGGCGTATCCGTCGTCAACGCCCTCGTTGGCTGGCGAGGCTCCCCTGGCCTCAGTGCCGACCGGGGATGACGGTCTGTTTTCTCTCGACCTGCCGCCGGGAGAATATTTTTTCCTCGCTCGCGGCGCTGGACTCTTTTCTTATTACGGGCGCAACCCGGTGACGGTGAGCGAAGCGGGGCTCGAAGCGATGAACCTGGGGCTTGTGGATGAACAGGCGCCAGTGACAGCGGTCAAGCTGCAAGTCGATACCGGTGCTTATGGGATGACCACGGTCGAAGGCAAGCCGCTGTCCGGCGTGATCGTCTATGTCTATACTGACCTCAATGACCGCCTCAAGGGAATGGGCATTGGCATGGGAGCGCCCACCGACGAAACGGGCGAGTTCGAATTTCCCCTGCCGGCGGGAACTTACTACCTGCTGGCGCGTCAGCGTCAATCCGGAGGCTTTGCCGGTCCGCTGCGTGCAGGAGATTATATCGGCTACTACCCCGGCAACCCGCTTGTGGTTCACGAAGGTGAGGTCGTCAAGGTCGCCATTCCGATGCTCGAAGTTCCGCAAAAGGTCGACCGTCTGGCTTCCTCTCTGTTTGGCGAGACCAGCATTCAGGGCCGCATCCTCAATGCCAAGGGGCAGCCGGTGGCCGGGCTGCGGGCGATTCTCTACGGCGATCCGATGATGCTCAATCGTCCGCTGTACGTGTCGCAGCCGACCGGCGCCGATGGCGCGTTCGTCCTGTCCTTTCCCGCAGGCGGCACCTATTACCTGGCGGCCCGCAGCGAACTGGGGGGTACCCCGCAGCCCGGAGAGCTCTATGGGCGCTATGCCGGGTCACCCGACAGTGCGTTGTACGTGAGGACCGGCAAGGCTCGCAAGGGGCTTGAAGTCGTGGTGGAGGAGATGTGGTAAACAGCGTGGCACCTGTGACGGCGACGGAGTCCTGATATGCTCTGGCGCTTTCTTTCATCCCTCAAGCTGACCATCCCCTTATTGCTGGGGTTGGCCCTGGTATCGATCGTCGGCACCCTGAAGCCGGCGGAATCGGCCCGCTATGAGCTCTTTTACCAGAGCCTCTGGTTTCGGCTGCTGCTTGGGCTGCTGGCCGTCAACCTGGCCGGCTGCACGGTCAGGACTCTGCGCCGTCAGTGGGGCTGGATCGACGGGCTGTTCGATGCCCTGGTCCCGGAGCGGTTGGTCCTGTCCACCCAGGCGCAGACGCTGCCGGCTGGGGCGGCATTGCCCGAACTGGCCGGGCGTCTGGCACGGCACGGTTACCGGGTTGAAGCCCGGCAGGAGTCGCTCCTTGCCCATCGCGGGCGTTGCGGCCGCTGGGGCTCGACGGTAGTGCACCTGTCGCTGCTGCTGATTATGCTCGGCGCGCTGTTCGGCGGAGCCGGGTTTGTCGGCACCAAGCAACTGTATGTGGGGCACTCGACGGAAAATTATTTTGACTGGGATTCGATGCAGGACCTGCCACTCGGCTTCGAATTTCGGCTCGATCATTTCGAACCCCTCTATTACCCCATCCATGTCCGTGTTGTCGTCAATGATGCGAGCAACGGTCAGCTCATTTCCACCCTGACCGCCCGCGAAGGGGAGACGGTGACGCTGCCGGTGCCCGGCTACACGGCCCGCATCGAAAAGTTCATTCCCATCGAAAAACGGCTAATCCTCAGCCTGTACTGGGAGAATACGTTTCTCGGCGATTACGATGCCCTTCCCGTCGGCAACAAGGAGGCCAGCGCTGCGGTCTTCGGCATGACCATCCACCCCGACGCCTTTCAGGATCCCCTGCTCAAACAGTTGCACAGTGAAGTATCAATTCTCCAGAATGGGCAGGTGGTCAAGCAAGGGGTCATCGAGGTCAACCATCCTATGATCTACGAGGGGGTGGCCGTTTATCAGACTGCCTTCGACCAGGACCAGTTCGGTAACTGGTATGCCGGTTTCCAGATGTCTCGGGATCCCGGCGAGCCGCTGGTATGGGCCGGCAGCGTGATGTTGGTACTCGGTTTCGTGCTGGCCTTTGTGGTACGTCCGCGGGTGCTCGGCGTGGCTGCGGATGGCGACAGGCTGTTGCTGGTGCCGCTGCGGGGCTTTGTGGGGGAGGGGGGAACCCGGGCTTTTGACGAACTGGTGAAGCGTCTTTGCTGATGCTTGCTGATGGATAGCAATGGAAGGCCCTCGTACGAGGGCCTTTTTTTTTCGTACATATAACCTAAACAAAGGCCAAGGCAAATCAAAGGCTGATTTAAACGCAGAGACGCAAAGGCGCAGGGTAAAAGCTTATCCTAAATAGGTATTTCTTTGGTTTTTTCTGCGTCTCTGTGACTTTGCGTTCATATTTTTGTTTGGGTTGTAAAACCGATTTTTTAGGCATGATCGCCCTACATGCACGGGTTTAAGATGATCTATTTGCTTGTTGTTTAAAGCGCCCATCACTTGAGAAGGGGAGGGCTGGCTTGGTATCGGGACATGATTCCTCCTCCTTTTAATACCCTTTCGCCAGGGTAGGGTAAAATCATCCTTCGGCCAAGAATGTTTTTGAGTAAAATGAGAGTATTTGCGGAGTTCTGCCGGTACACCTTGAGTCGACCGGATTCCGTCCGAAGAGTCAGTTCTGGTTGTTTGTTAGGCATGTAAGTGCCTATTGTTTAATAAGTTTGCAGGCAATGGTGAAAGATTGACCAGTGTGGCATGGTTCGTGGAAGTAGTACTGTCGGATTGGCCTTCCGGCGGCGTTTGTGTAGTGCCGGAAGGATTGGATAATCGTTTCTTTAATGTTTGACACGTACAGGAGGCACCATGACCCCGATAATCGACGAAAAAGTTGAACCTATCTTTCAAGAAGTTCTGGCCCGCAACCCCGGCGAAACTGAATTCCATCAGGCGGCCAGAGAAGTTCTCGAATCCCTCGGGCCGGTGCTGGTGAAGCATCCTGAGTTCTGCCATCACAAGATCATCGAGCGTATCTGTGAGCCGGAGCGGCAGATCATCTTCCGGGTGCCCTGGCAGGACGACAACGGCAACGTGCAGATCAATCGCGGTTTCCGCGTTGAATTTAACAG
>JAQYWA010000207.1 GCA_030145265.1 Desulfuromonas sp.
GGTACCGTGCCGAACAACTGCGGCTTCCAAGGCTGCCATGTCTCGTTGGCCTCGATCCGCTACGCCGGTGGGGCGACGGCGCTGTTCAAGCCGATCATGGGCAACGGCTGCGTCGGCTGCCATGATCCGGCTCATCATGCCGATGACGAACAGGTCGTGTTGGCCGGTGGTGCCAAGTATGTAGACGAATCAGGCGGTGGTTACCGGTTTCTGAACAAGGCCGGGAAGAGTTTTTTCTATATCCCTCCCCATAACCCGCCGGCGGTGGTCGGTATCGAAGATCCCGACTGGGAGCAGAATCCCAGTGCCACCAGCCACAACGAATATCAGGACAGCGACAAGGCCTGGGCCCCGGGCGCCTACGGGGCCGGACCCAGTCCGACCAGTAGTTCCAGCGTCCAGGGGATGAGCGATTTCTGCGGCGGCTGTCATAACACCTACCATTCCTGGCCGCTCGGGGGGTCACCCAACGGCGGCGCCAGCAACCCCTGGCTGCGGCACCCGGCCAGTACCGTCATTCCAGACAGTGGCGAATATGCGGAATACCGGACCTATGACCCTTCCGTACCGGTCGCCCGTGACGGCGCAGTAACCTTGCAGGGGTTTGGTGCCGTTTCAGCGGAGGTCACTCCCGGTAGCGACAAGGTGATGTGTCTCTCCTGTCATCGCGCCCACGGTAGCCCGTTTCCCGATATGCTGCGCTGGGATTACAGCGGCATGCTGGCCGGCACTCCCGATGGGCCGGCCGCCGGTAGCGGCTGTTTCAAATGCCACAGTCATAAAGACGACTGAGCAGGATTCCATAAACGCAGAACGCCCCACGGAGTTTGCACCGTGGGGCGTTCTGCGTTTTGGTCACCGATTGTCTCAGACGGTGACGTTGATGATCTTTATAATGATTAAACGGGCGCCGTTTTAATGTTATACTTTTTCACGTGTCCCAGTTCCCGCCCGGTTGCCCACGCATTGTTTGAGAAGAGGACGCTCCCATGGAAAATCCAACTCCTGTCCCCATCGCCCCCGAACCCGCGGCCCGCTTCGGCTGGCTGAAGCTGCTTGTCATCATTGTGGTTGCCACTACCGTGGCGAGCCTGGTCGCGGTCTGGGCCGTATCCACCTACTTCTTCCCCAGGGAATTCAAGCCGGTGACCTTGAGCGTGAAAGAGGAAAAAGTGCTTGAGCAGAAGCTCGACCGATTCGATTCGATGCAGCGCACCCGCATCGCCGCCCGCAACCGGCCGGCGCCGCCACCGGCTCCCGGGCAGACGACAGGGAGCCTCCAGCCCGAACGCTACAGCGAGGAGGGCGCCAGCCGGGAGATCGTGCTGAGCGAAAAAGAACTCAACGCCCTGCTGGCAAAAAATACCGACCTGGCCAACAAGCTGGCCATCGACCTTTCCGACGATATGGCCAGCGCCAAACTGCTGGTCCCCCTCGACGAGGATTTCCCCCTGCTCGGCGGCAAGACCCTCAAGGTCAGCGCCGGTCTCGAGCTGGCCTACGCCGACGGCAAACCGGTGGTGGTCATCGCTGGCGTCAGTCTCTGGGGGGTCCCCATTCCCAATGCCTGGATGGGTAATCTGAAGAATGTCGATCTGGTCAGGGAGTTCGGCGGCAAGGGAGGCTTCTGGAGTGCTTTTGCCGCCGGCGTCGATGAAATCAAGGTCGACGACGGGCGGCTCTTGGTGCGGCTCAAGGAGTGACGTTTGGGCATTTGATTGTGATGAGGCCGTAGAGTCTGCTGCCCGCTCTTCATTGGCTGCTGGAATCACGAGAACTGTCGTCACGGTCGTACAGGATCAGCTGCCACTCCCCCATCGCCGTTCCATGGCGCAGCAGGTAGAGGTCGCCGTCGTCCCCGCGCACCTTGAAATAACGGTGATCAATGGCCAGCCAGCGGTCGATGACCGCTGCGACTTCGATGCAGCGCTGGCCCAGGTAAAACCGCCGTGGCGTCTCCTCGCCGCGGTATCCGGCATAACATTCCACCCGCAACTTATCCATTGTCTTTATCAATTTCATCTTGTTTCCGGGTAAGCGGAACGAAAATGACGGGCAGCACCGAGCGGGTGTGGCGCTGTCCGTCAAGATCCTTGCTGATGACCAGCAGCTCCTGATGCATATAGGGGAGGCCGACCGGGATGACCAGTCTGCCTCCCGGTTTGAGCTGCTCGAACAGGGGGACCGGCACGTGGCTGGCGGCGGCGGTGACGATGATGCCGTCAAAGGGGGCCTGCTCCGGTAGGCCCTGGTAGCCGTCTCCGGTCAGCACCCGGACGTTGTCAAAGCCGAGGCGCCGGAGGCGCTCGCTGGCCAGGGTTGCCAGGTGCGGAATGATCTCGATGCTGATGACCTGCTTGACCAGGCTGGAGAGGACCGCCGCCTGGTAGCCGGAGCCGCAACCGATTTCGAGGATAGTGTGGTTCGGGCGCGGTTCGAGTAGGTCGGTCATCAGGGCGACGATGAATGGCTGCGAGATGGTCTGGCCTTCGCCGATGGGGAGGGGACCGTTGTCGTAGGCCCGGTGTTTAAGCTCCGGCGGCACGAATTCGTCGCGGGGAACGCCGGCCATGGCTTCCATGACTACCGGCCGCAGTGCATATCTACCGGTGGCATAGCCGGTGAGGGCGCACTCCTGCTCGATGGTGCGCAGCATCTGTTCGATCCGGTTCTGCCGCATCTGGTCTCCCCTCTTGTTCCCTCTCTATTATCAATAACAGCTGGAGGTGATTAGTCAAAGGCGGGAGCCCAGTTTTTCTTTGCAGGGGAGGGTCAGTCGATCCGGTACCTCGGTTCGCTGATCGACTGGTTGCGGCAGACCGGGCAGCGCCCGGGCCGTTTCAGGCGTTCGCGTTTGGCGAAAACGAAGCCGCAGCTACGGCATTCGGCGGGGAGTACTATCAGTGTTCGCTCCTGTCGGTGCAGGCTGTGGCGGATGTGCTCGAGGTGGCCGGCCACCTCACGCTGGGCGATGCCGACCCGCTCCGAAATCTCCAGCGTTGTGACCGGCTCAACTTCGAGCAGGGCGATGATCCCCTGGCGCAGGGTTTCGGCTCTCGGGGACGGCGTGGCGGGGGATTTCTGGGTCATCATACCTTCCCCACCGGGGCCAGGTAGATGGTAAATTCGTCCTCGCCGTCGACTGCGAGGAGCTGGTCCATTAATTCCTGATTGTAGGCGGCGATGGCGCAGGTGCCGGCGCCGATGGCTTCGCAGGCGAGGTAAAGGTTCTGGCAGACGTGGCCGGCACCGAGGGCGATGACCCGGTGGGCGGCGGTATGGTAGCGCCACTCCATGCGGTAGGGCAGGCAGGTCCAGATGAAGGTGACCGGGGCGCTGGCGATGAAATGTTGGCCAAGGGTGGCGTGGTTGAGTTCGCCGCGCAGGTTGTCACGGCCGTGCTCGCAGACCAGCGTATGCTCGACCGGGAGGTAACGGTAGATCCCTGGTTCGAGTCCTTCGACCTCATTGACGGCCAGGTAGGTTTCAAAGGCGTGACGGCAGCCGGCCGAAGGGACGACGCGGAAGGCGGTACCGGGCCCGACGACCTCCCTGATTCCCTGGGTGGCCCAGAGCAGGAAGGCCAGTTCGGCAAGTGTCAGTGGTTGGGATTGGAAGCGGCGACGGCTCTGGCGGTTTTCAATGGCCGCCAAGACGGTGATTTCGGCAAACGCATGCCACGCCTCTTTTCCTGGCAGGGGGATGAGGGCCTGCCCTTCGTTGGCCGGTTTCTGCACCGGCGGCGGCTCGATTCCCTGGCTCTGGTCGGTGAGCTGAAAGTTGATCTGCAAGCGCAAGCTGTCCTTTAGAAATTCCCGGTAACGGCGAATGTCATCTGTTTTCATGCCGGTCCTTTCAGCGGGGAGCGATGGCGCGGAACTTTTAGGGGCCTCCGGTGCAAGTGTAACCGGTCGATGGGCGAAGGTAAACCCGGACTGCCTTCAATCTGACCATCCTGCTGACAATTGCTGCATAATTTGTGAGCAGGACATTCCGTCACTATTGAAGTAGAGCCCATTAATAATCGTGCAAGGGTGCGGAAGTGCCCGTCTTTTAGGCAAGTCCCCAGAGTTGGCACGCCCCCTGCTATAAGAGAAGCCGTAACCGACAGAACGGCACGACGATGTGTCTCCTGTTTTGGCAATGTAGCCCGCGAAGAGAAGACTCTTTTTCCGCGGGCTTTTTATTTTTCTACAGCACAGTTCAGATGCGGCGGCGCCACGATGGAGCCGCCCAGGGCATGGTCGCCCCACCCGGAACCGTTCCGGGTGGGGCGTTTTTATTTTCTATCCGCGTATCGGGCTTCAGGCTGCACTCGGACACATCAACGGGGATGCCGCCTCGGGGGTCGGCAG
>JAQYWA010000208.1 GCA_030145265.1 Desulfuromonas sp.
TAGGCCGGCACTCCGTCTGCCGTAGTCGGCTCGACCCCGATCAGCAGCAGGGTACAGACCAGCAGCGCTGAAGAGAGTAGCAGCACCGGACCCCAGCGGCGCCAGCCCGGTCCCCGGCTTGGGTCGCTCGGGGCCAGCTCCAACATCATGATGATGAACAGGAACAACACCATGATCGCGCCGGCGTAGATGATTACCTCCCAGGCCGCCACCAGCGGTGCGCCGAGCAGGTAGAAGAGGAGCGCCAGGGCGAAGAAAGCATGCACCAGGTACACAACCGCATGCACCGCATTTTTGCGGGTTACGCACATCCCCGTGGCCAGCAGGGCCGTGGCGGACAGTATATAGAAGAGGATCGTTGCCATAAAATTTTCTCTTTAGGGGCGAACCTTGTGTTCGCCCTCGGTTTTTCCTGCACGGTTAAATCTGGGCGAACACAAGGTTCGCCCCTACGGCATATTGTCTCTTACATCCACCGGCGGCTTTTCCTGTTTCCCGGCACCGCGGGGCTGGGTGACGCCGATGCCGGCATGCTGATAGAAATTATACCCGCTGTCCTGACCGCCGCCTTCGATCAGCAGATCTTCCTTTTCAAGCACCAGGTTGAGCGGATCACGGTTGCAGATTTCGTAGTGGGGCGACATCTGGATCGCCAGGGTCGGGCAGGCTTCGGCACAAAGGCCACAGAAGATACAACGGGCAAAATTGATGCGGAACCAGGCCGCGTAGCGGCGGCCGTCTTCTTTTTCTGCCGCCTGCATCGAGATGCAGTCGACCGGACAGGCCGCGCTGCACAGATGGCAGGCGACGCAGCGCTCCTCACCGTTCGGGTCGCGGGTCAGCACCATGCGCGCCCGGTAGCGAGGGAAGGGCTGCCGCTTCTCTTCGGGATACTGCACCGTAACCGGCTTCTTCAGCATGTTACGAAAGGTAATCCAGAACGGCTGCAGGGTTCCCTTTATGTCGCGTAATAATGGCATAGTTTCCTATCCGTGCATCCATAGCAGCAGGCCGCCGGTCACGATGACGTTGAGCAGCGACAGCGGCACCAGGACTTTCCAGCCGAAATGCATCAGTTGGTCATAGCGCAGTCGCGGCAGGGTGCCGCGGGTCCAGATGAATAAAAAGGCGATCAGCAGAACCTTGAGCATGAACCAGACGATCGGCGGCAGCCATGGTCCGTGCCAGCCGCCGAGGAAAAAGACCGTCACCATGCTCGACAGGATGATCATGTTGATGTACTCGCCGACGAAAAAGAGGCCGAAGCGCATTCCCGAGTACTCGGTATGAAAGCCGGCGACAATTTCGTTGTCGGCTTCCGGCAGGTCGAAGGGAACCCGTTTCGATTCGGCAAAGACGCTGACCAGAAAGATCAGGAAGGCCGGCGGATTCTGAATTGCAAAGGGGATGGTCGCCTGGGTGTTGACGATGTCGGTCAGTGAGAAGGAGCGGGCCAGCAGCACCACCGGCACCAGCGACAGCCCCATCGACAGCTCGTAGCTGATCAGCTGGGCCAAGGCGCGGATGCCGCCGAGCAGGGCGTACTTGGAGTTGGACGCCCAGCTGCCGAGGATGATGCCGTAGACGGCCAGCGACGACAGGCCGAGAAAGTAGAGGACGCCGACGTTGAGGTCGCAGACCACCATCGGCAGTTCCCGGCCGAACAGGTGCAGCGGCGGGGCGAAGGGGACCACGGCGAAGGTCAGCAGGGCGGTCACCGCCGCGATACCGGGAGCGACGAAAAAGAGCACCTTGTCCGCCGAGGCCGGGATGAAATCTTCTTTGCTGAGCAGCTTGATGACATCGGCCAGCGGCTGCATCAGGCCAAAGGGGCCGACTCGGTTGGGGCCGTAGCGCAGTTGCATGCGACCCAGAATCTTGCGTTCGGCCAACACCAGGTAGGCGGCCATGGTCAGCACCACGGCGAAGATCAGCCCCAGCTTGACCAGGATCAGCAGGAGGGTGATCAGCAGCTCGTTCATGCCTCCTCCTTTTCCAGGGTGCAGTCGAGGGAGGCGCCGGGAACGAAGCTTTCCAGCGCGGTATGCCGCAGGCGCGGCACGATGGCCGATCCCGGGGCCATGTTCGGCCTCACCTGCACGATCACCGAAGCACGCCCTCTCTCGGTCACCAGGTGTGCTCGGTCGCCTTCCTTTAGCTCTAAATTCCCAGCATCCCGGGGATGGAGCAAGACATAAGGATCGGGGCAAATTACATCGAGCGCGGAAGAGAATCCGGCGAGAATTTCTGACCCGAACAGGCGTTCCACCACCAACAAGGGAAGGGTGCGGGCCGGTTGGCAGTGGGGAAAGTGGGCCGCGGCCGGTGGCGGCAGGGTGCCGCACCCGCTGAATCGTTGCCCTTCGGCGCCGGCGGAAAGTTCAGCCAGCCCGGCGAAGCGGGGATCCGCGGCGTTCAACCGGTTGCGAATAGCCGGCAGGGTCGGTTCGCTCTCCAGCAGTTCGGCCAGCACCGCCCAGGCCGGACGGGGCAGGGCGCCCGGCGTGTCGTTGGAAAATTCCCTCGGTGGGTGGTTGCCGGCGCCGGTGATGCGGATTGGCAGCCCCGGCTGGATGACCCGCTCGAAGGGGAGCATGCGCCCCTCGTGGTTGACGAAGCTGCCGGCCTGTTCAGCGACGGCCGTGGTGGGTAGTAGCAGATCGGCTCGGCGTACCGTGGCGGTGGGGAGCCCGTCGAGGACGATCAGGGCGTCAAGGCGCGACAGGGCCGCTTCGGCCCGGCCGGGGTCGGGATAGTCGCCGCAGGGGTCGGCTTCGAGGCAGACCAGCGCACGAATGCGGCCGTCCTGAATGTGGTCGAGCAGTTGGTCGAAATCGGGGCCGTCGCTGGCCAGCAGGGCGCCGCCGAAGCTGTTGGGGCCGCTGAGCAGCAGCAGGGCGCCGCAGGGGCGTTCCTGGGTGGTCAAGGACTCGCTGGCGTCGAGCAGGGCGCTGACCCCGGTTTCGCCGAGCAGGTCGACGGCGCCGATCAGGACCGGGCGCTTCGCCTGCGCCAGCTGGCTGGCGACGTTTTCCATAAATGCCGACTCGGCGGCGGTGAAGGGACTGGTCTCGCCTCCCGGCAGGGTCTTCAGGGCGGCTGGCAGCTTTTCCGCGGCTAGCGGCAGATGCTCATTCGCACAGGGGAGCTCGACCGGGCGGGGATCGAGGATCAGCACCTTACCGCCGTTGCGTACCGCCTGGCGCAGGGCCAGGGCCAGCAGCGGCCCCTCGGCCAGCGGGTCGGCGCCGACCACAACGATCAGGTCGCTGTGGCGGATTTCTTCGAGGCTGCGGGCCTTATCGCCCAGGCGGGCGGCGGTGACTCGGGCGGCGCGGTCGCGGCCGGGGTGGGGGTCGAAGGCAATATGCGGGGTGCCGATTTGTTCGGCCAATTGCCGCAGCAGAAAGTTGGCCTCCAGGGTCGACCGAGGGGAGCCGAGCAGGGCGACGCTGTCGGCTCCGTGTTCGGTGACCATCGCCTCGATGCGTTTTCTGGCCTGGGCGAGCGCTTCGGTCCAGCCGGTGTCATGGCCGGATACCTGGGGGATGCGCGGCCGGTCCGGATGGTTGACGTGACCGCCGCCGAAGCGGCCGCGGTCGCAGATGAAAAAGCCGTTGACCTGCTGATTGACGCCGGAGCGCACCCGCTGCAGTTCGCGGTAGCGGCCGCCGGGGATGGTGGCGCAACCGAGGGAGCAGTGCGGGCAGATCGAGGGGGCCTCTTCGAGATCCCAGATGCGGCTGGTGAAACGGTAGGTCTTGTCGGTGAAGACGCCGGTCGGGCAGACATCGACTAGGTTGCCGGAGAAAGGGCTCTCCAGCCGGCCGTCACGGAAGCGGCCGAAGAAGATCCGGTTGCGCGAGCCCATCACCCCGAAGTCGTCGCCGCCGCAGTAATCGTGATAAGTGCGCAGGCAGCGGTAGCACTGGATGCAGCGGTTCATCTCCTGCTCGACGAAAGGGCCGAGCTGCTGGTTGGCGTAGGTGCGTTTCGGCCCCCGGTAGCGGCGGATCGAATGGCCGCCAGCGATGGTCAGGTCCTGCAGCTGGCACTCGCCGCCTTCGTCGCAGACCGGGCAGTCGTGGGGATGGTTCATCATCAGCCACTCGATGACGTGGGCGCGCTGTTGCATCGACTCGGGGTCGAGGGTCGAAACCACCATGCCGTCCTTGGCCTCGACCATGCACGCCATCTGCACCCCCTTGACCGGGCCCTCGATGAAGCTCATGGCGCACAGCCGGCAGGCGCCCACCGCCCCCAGAGCCTCGTGGTAGCAGAAATGGGGGATGTGAATCCCCAGCTTCTGAGCCGCTTCGAGGACGTTGGTGCCGTCAGGG
>JAQYWA010000209.1 GCA_030145265.1 Desulfuromonas sp.
TGACCATCGGTGATCGAGATAACGTTAGTCGGGATGTAGGCGGAAACGTCACCAGCCTGGGTCTCGATGATCGGCAGAGCGGTCAAAGAACCGCCACCGAGGGTATCATTGAGCTTGGCGGCGCGCTCAAGCAGACGGCTGTGCAGATAGAAAACGTCGCCAGGATAAGCTTCACGTCCCGGCGGACGACGCAGCAGCAAGGAGAGCTGACGGTAAGCAACGGCCTGCTTGGAAAGGTCATCGTAAATGATGAGCGCATGCTTGCCGTTGTCACGGAAGTACTCACCCATGGTCACGCCGGTGTAGGGAGAGATGAACAGAAGAGGGGCGGGCTCGGATGCGGTGGCGGCGACGACGATGGTGTAATCCATGGCGCCGTGCTGCTTGAGCTTATCAACAACCTGAGCTACGGTGGAACGCTTCTGGCCGATGGCGACATAGATGCAGATGACGCCGTTGCCCTTCTGGTTAATGATGGCGTCAATGGCGACCGCGGTCTTACCGGTCTGACGGTCACCGATGATCAGCTCACGCTGGCCACGACCGATCGGGACCATGGCGTCGATGGCCTTGAGGCCGGTCTGCATCGGCTCATTAACCGACTTACGAGCAACGATGCCGGGAGCCTTGATTTCAACTTCGCGGTAGGTGTCTGTTACGATATCGCCCTTGCCATCGATAGGAATACCGATACCGTTAACCACGCGGCCAACCAGCGCCTCGCCGACAGGAACCTGAACAATGCGCTCGGTACGCTTGACGGTGTCGCCTTCCTTGATGTTGTGGCATTCACCGAGGATCGCGGCACCAACGTTGTCTTCCTCAAGGTTGAGGACCATGCCCATGACGCCGCCTGGGAATTCCAGTAGCTCGCCGGCCATGGCCTTGTCGAGGCCGTGGATGCGGGCAATACCGTCGCCGACGGAGATGATAGAACCAGTCTCGCTGACTTCAACCTCGCGGCCGAAATTTTCAATCTGCTTCTTGATTATCGCGCTGATTTCTTCTGCTTTGATTTCCATTGCCCTTCTCACCCCTTCTTTAATGTATCTTCAATTTGTTTCAGCTGAGTTCTGATGCTGCCGTCAAAGATCTTGTCGCCAACGTTGGCCTGGAGTCCACCAATCAGGGAAGAGTCGATGCTGACGGTCAGCTCGATTTTCTTTCCCGTCTTTTTTGCAAGCCCGGCCCCGATCGCTTTTTGCTGGGTCTGGTTCAGCTTGGACGCAGAAACGATATGCGCCCGCAGGACCCCCGAAAGTTCATCGGCAAAATCCTTGTACTGCGCTTCAATCTGCGGCAGATACTTGAGGCGACCCTTGGCCAGGAGAAGGCCGAGAAAGCGCTTCGTTCCGTCGGCCAGGCCCATCGATTCACCGAGTTCCGTCAGGACCGCCGACTTCTTTTCCATCGGAAAAGAGGGGCTTTCCAGGATCAGGCGAAGAAATTTCTCGGAAGCTAACAGAGACTTGACACCGGCCAGTTCCTGACCGTAAGCCTCCACCATTTTCTGCTCAGAGCCCAGTGAGACCAGGGCCTTGGCATACCTTTTGGTAATTGCGCTGACGCTCAATGTAGTTCTCCCACCTTCTGCATGTATTCATCCACCAGTCGGCTCTGATCCTGACCAGTGAAATTCTTCTTGAGGATGTCCTCGGCAATAGAAATGGCCATGGCCGACGCTTCGCGACGCAACAGGGTACGGGCGTTGGAAATCTCCTGGGCTGCCGACTGCTTCGCTTCATTTTCAATTTTTTTCGCCATCTCGTGGGCATTGGCCAGGATCTTCTCCCGCTCCAGGTTACCTTCACGCTTAATGGCTTCATATATTTCGTCGATTTCGACCGAGGCCTTAGTCAGCTTTTCGTCATACTCGGCAAACTTGGCTTCTGCGTCCTGCTGGGAGACCTTAGCCTCCTCAAGAGCCTTTTCGATTCCCTCTCGACGACCGGCGAGTCCCTTGCGGATCGGCTTGGTCACAAAGTAGCCCAACAGACCGAAGGTGACCGCAAAGTTCAGACAACGGTAGAGAAAATCCGTAAGCAAAACACCGCTGTCGGCATGATGGCCGCCTTCGCCTCCCGAGGCCACAGCCGTTGCTGCGATTCCGACCAGAAGGATGCCGGCGGCGGCGGACACAAGCTTCTTGTTCATACAAAAACCCCTGACGTTCATTTACAGAGCCCTCCCCAGCACACTGGAGGCGATTTGCGTAGCCAGAGCCTTGGTTTCTTTCTTCAGCACCTTGGCTGCCACGTCAGCTTCTTTAGCCACATTGCTTTTGATTTCCTGCAACTGCTCAGTTGCCTTCGAATGAGCCTTGCCCAGAATTTCTGCCTCTTCTCCCATGGCGGCCTTACGCAGTTCGGCTCGTTCCTCGTTTCCCTTGACCTTGGCAGCCTGAAGCTGGTTCTGATAGCGCTCCATTTTTTCGTTAATCTGGGTCTCGAGCTCTTTCGCCTTGGCGTAGGAACCGTCAATGGTTTCGCGGCGACGATTAAGAATGTCGCGCAGGGGACGGTAAAGGAAGAAGTTCAGTACCGCCATCAACACGAAAAAGTTGACGAACTGAAGCCAAATTGTCCAATCGACTTTAATCACTACACACCTCTTGAATTAGCTGGCTGTCAGACCATGGGAAAAAGCATTACCCATTGCCTACTTGTATACAATCAATCGGAAAGATTAAAAAAGCACCTTGTCTTTGAGCAAAACAGGGCATTGCTATCACAGGAGCCCCACTGCTGTCAACAATCTTTTCCCGATCCGGCGCAAAACAGCGGCCACTTTCGCTACTAAATAGCGAACCTGGCTCAATCTTTATCGGCTTGCTTCTTTCCGGCCTGGCCCATGGCCAAGGTACCGTTCAAGACCACACCTTCTTCAACGATCAGCAGCGGCGTTTCAAGACTGCCATCCAGTTGCGCCGGGGCCCTCAATTCAACCTTAGTGGTCGCCTTGATATTCCCCTGGAAGCGTCCACTCATGATCAACGTCCCAACCGTCACCTCGGCCTGAATGTCGGCGGTTTGTCCGACGATCAGGGTGTCCTTGGACATGATTTCCCCGCGGAAAACGCCATCGATCCGCACGATCTCGTCAAACAACAACTTACCTTCGAACTGACTTCCCGGGCCGAGAAAGGCTTTGATGTCACTTTTTTCGACGGGAGTTTCCTTGCGCATGAGTTGCTTATCCTTCCTTTTGATCATTCTCAATAAATCCCTTCACGAAACCCCCAACTGCTCCAGCAGACGATCAAGTTCAGTTGCGGAAAAATACGAGATTTCGATCTTCCCGCCCTTCCCCTTGCCCTTGGCAGCTATCCTGACCTGGGTACCCAGGGCTTTTTTGAGTTCGCCCTCGAGAAACTGCAACTGGGGATCAGCTTCACGTTTTTTTTGGGTTTTCGGAGCCAGGCCGAAGTTCTTGATTTTTTTAACCAGGGCTTCTGTCTCGCGCACCGAATAGCGTTTCTGCAGCACCTGTTCTCGGGCTTCAAGCAGGTCTTCATCGTTGTCAAACGCCAACAGGGCACGAGCATGTCCCATGCTCAGGCGTTCCAGCATGACATCTTCGCGCACCATCTGCGGAAGGCGCAGAAGACGCAGAGAGTTGGCCACGGTCGAGCGGTTCTTGCCGACCCGCTTCGCCATCTCTTCCTGGGAAAAATCGAAATTTTCCATCAGGTTATGATAGGCCTCAGCCTCCTCGATCGGGTTGAGATCCTCGCGCTGGATATTTTCGATCAGGGCCATCTCAAGGGCCCAGTCCTCGGATACATCCTGTATGACCACCGGCACTTCGTGCAGGCCGGCCTTTTGCGAGGCCCGCCAACGCCGTTCGCCAGCAATGATCTGATAATGATCTTCCAGTTGCCTCACGACCAAGGGTTGAATGACCCCCTTTTCCTTGATCGAGGCAGCCAGTTCGGTTAGCTTATCATCATTAAATGTTTTGCGCGGCTGACTGCTGTGCGGGCGTAACTCCTCAATAGGACAGAGGAAATACTTTCGACCGCCTTCTTGAGTGGCCGAATTCAACAGAGCTCCAATGCCCATACCGAGGGCGGGTCGTTTTGCCATATCAATGTCCTGCTTCGATGATTTCCTTGGCCAGTTCCAAATAAGCCACTGCGCCGCGGGAGGAGATGTCATAGAGGAGAACCGGCAACCCGTGACTCGGCGCTTCCGAGAGACGGACATTGCGAGGGATTACCGAGGAAAAGACCTGGTCACCAAAATGGGCACGGATCTCATCACTGACTTGGTGCGAAAGATTGTTACGCCCGTCAAACATGGTCAGCAGAATCCCCAGAATCTTCAACGACGG
>JAQYWA010000210.1 GCA_030145265.1 Desulfuromonas sp.
TGAAGGTTTCCTGCAAATCCGCAATTTCGTCCTGGCAATCCTCCACCGGTAGCCGTTGAGACAGATTTTCAGCGCTGATTCTGCGCACAGCACTGGTAATCTGCACTACCGGCGACAAAGCCCGACCAGACACAAACCAACCGGAAAAGGACAATACCAACAGCAACACGGGACTATAGATAGCTAGCGACAGGCGGTGCAAATGCAGGGTTTTCATCAGCGGCTCGAGATCTTCGGCAACCTGGACAATATCGATCAGGCGGCCCTCGGACATCACCGGATAGGTCAACATCCGCAACGACTGTCCTTGGCCAAAGGAAATCGTTTCGAAATGGCGCTGGTTGTTTCGAGCCGCACGCAGCGCCTCGGCACTGGTGGGGAGGAAGGCATTCTGGAGATTGCTGGTGTAGCAGGCGATGTTTCCCTGCTCGTTGAGAAACTGGACGTATTCGCTCCAGTTGTGTTGGCGGATAAAATCTTCCAACTGACGGCAGGAAAGCCTGCTCGGGGGTTCCTGATGGTCGAGGAGATGAAAGGACATAACGTCCTCGGCCACCAGGAGCAGCTTTTCGTCCACATGGACCTGCAGGTTTCGGGACAGGGTCCAGGACCAGTACGCACCACTGGCCGCCAGAATGACGGCCAGGGTGATGACATACCAGAAGGTCAGACGAAAGCGGACGGAACGGGAGCAGAAGCAGAAAGCCAACTACTCCTCCTTCAGGACGTACCCCGCGCCCCTCACGGTGTGAATCAGCTTCTTGTCGAAATCCTTGTCGATTTTCTTGCGCAGGTAGTTGACGTATACGTCGATGATGTTGGTGAACGAATCGAACGTATAATCCCAGACATGCTCGGCGATCATGGTCCGGGTCAGGGTCTGGTTGGCGTTGCGCATGAAATATTCGAGCAGGGCGTATTCCTTGGCCGTCAGATCGATTTCCTTGTTGCCGCGCCAGACCTTGTGGGCCACCGGGTCAAGCCGCAGATCGGCGAAATTGATTTCCGCGCCCCGGTCCTGAGTACCCCGACGCAGCAGGGCACGTACCCGTGCCAACAGTTCGGCAAAGGCGAAGGGCTTGGTCAGGTAATCATCGCTGCCCGAATCGAGACCGGAGACGATGTCATCGACCGTGTCCTTGGCCGTCAGGCAGAGGACCGGGACAGCGATCCCCTTTTCACGCAGCTCACGAACCACCGTGAGACCGTCTTTTTTCGGCAGCATGACGTCCATCAGGATCAGGTCGTACTGGTTGGTTTCGGCCATATAGCGGCCTTCTTCACCATCGTACGCCACGTCAACGGTAAAACTTTCTTCTTCGAGCCCTCGCTTGATAAAGCTCGCCACTTTTTTTTCGTCTTCTACGACAAGAATTCGCATGATTGTCTCCTTTACTTACGTCCAGATGATCAGATTGAAAAACGATTCAGTTGGTCAGTCAGCCAATCGGCCAGTCGGTTAATTCGAATGTTCATTTATCGGAGCAAGCCATTACTTCAGCTTAAGTTTTACCAGTACCTCGTTAGCGGTCTCTTCTACCGCCTTCCCCGTCACGTCGATCACAACCCAGGGCTGACGACGGAAGAAGGCCCGTGCATATCGCAACTCGTCTTCGATCTCGATATAATCGGCGTAAGCCGCCTTGGGATCCATCCCCAGGTGCTTGAGCCGAGTCACCCGCAGTTCGAGCAGGCGCTGGGGGTCGATGATCAACCCGACGACCCGTTTGGGATCGACGGCAAAAAGCTCACCGGGAGGATCAATCCCCTTGACCAGCGGAACATTCGCCACTTTCCAGCCCCGGTGGGCCAGGTAAATCGAAAGGGGAGTCTTACTGCTGCGGGAGACTCCCACCAGCACGATATCGGCCTTCGGCAGATGAGCTGTCTCCTGGCCGTCATCATGTTTGACGGTAAATTCCACCGCATCGACCCGGCGGAAATAATCCTCGTCAACCCCATGCAGCAATCCCGGCGTTTCGCCCGGTGAATGCCCGAAAAACTCGGCGATGCGCATCAGCAGAGGGGTGAGCAGATCAATACTGGGCAGTCCCAGCGAATCGCATTCGTCATGAACCAGGCGGGCCAATTCACGGTTGACCATGGTATAAACCACCAGACCGTTGGCCGCCAACACCTCGTCGAGAGCCTCATAAACCTGGTTTTTGCTGCGCACATGACTGATTCGCCGCAGCCGCACATCCCGGTCTCGAAACTGGAGGAGCGCCGCCATGACCATTTTTTCAGCCGTTTCGCCTGTGGCATCGGACAACAAAAAAACTATCTGCGATTCAGACATGCGATTTCCTCATGAAAGCTCCATCACAATATTAGCATGTCAATCAGACTACGCAAGAAAAGACTCATAAACTTCATTCATCCAGCCAGACAAACGAAGCAGCGCCCCATCCCACGACAAACAAAACATATAGCGCACAAACACGACCAGATAAGGTAAGCACCTCATTAAAGCACACACCTTAATTAAACTCGAAACCCCTCTTCGCTGTCAAGGTTTTTATTGCCTTTGATTAACATCTTTGCTAAACAGAACGAATGAAAAAAGCATGGCTTGAACTGGACGTCCACGTCCCCTCCGCAGGCATCGACCTGGTCTGCAACGAACTGGCGGAGCTTGGCTGCGAAGGGGTTACCGTCGAAGAACGGGAGCTGGACACCTTCGTGGTTCCCGATCCCGACGAAAGCCCGCCGGAAAGCTACTGGATTAAGGCCTACTTTCCCCAAGCTGAGGACCAGGCCGATCTGGAGGAAACGGTCAGAGACCGACTGACCTGGCTCGGACCGCTGGTTCCCGGACTGCTCCCCCTGACCATCGAAAGTCATCCGGTGCAGAACGAAGACTGGGCTGAAGGATGGAAGCAGCACTTCAGCGCCGTCCGCATCGGCAAGCGCCTGATCATCAAGCCGACTTGGGAAGCCCTCACTCCGGTCGCGGATGAAGTTGTGGTCAACATCGACCCCGGGATGGCTTTCGGCACCGGCACCCACGGCACCACCAGACTCTGCCTCGAAGCATTGGCCGATTTATACGAAACGCCGCCGCATCCCTGCCAGGTACTCGACGTCGGCACCGGTTCAGGCATTCTGGCGATCGCTGCCGCGGTCCTCGGCGCCAAACGGGTTCTGGCCTGCGACATCGAAGAAGAATCCTGCCGCACGGCGACCGAAAACGCGAAGCTCAACGGAGTGCTCGGCCAAGTGGAAATCACCGGGGAGTCCCTCGAAACCCTGGAAAACGGTTTTGATATCGTGGTTGCCAACATTCTGGCCGAAGAGAACATTCGCCTCGGCGCCGAGCTGACCACACGCCTGGCTCCCGGCGGCACCCTGATCCTCTCTGGCATCCTGCAAGAGAAGGAAGCCCTGGTCACCAGCGCCTTCGCCGCCTTCAACCTGATCGGGCCGGTGGTCAGCCGCGAGGCCGAGTGGATCTGCCTGCAGTATCGCAAAGAGGGGTAAATGCACCGTTTTTTCCTCCCCCCCGAAGCGTTTGGCCGCAACGAGGTCGTCCTGCCAAGCGACGTGGTGCATCATTTAAAAACCGTCTTGCGCCTGTCGGTTGGCGACGAACTGCTGTTGCTTGACGGCCTGGGCTTACTTTTTCACTGCCGGCTGGACACACTGGACAAACATGCGGCCACAGCCCACATCCTGAAACACTGGTCCGAGCACGAAACAGCCCTTCCGGTGCAACTGATCCAGTCCCTGCCCAAGGGCGACAAAATGGACCTGGTGCTGCAGAAAGGGACCGAACTGGGCGTCACCGCCTTTTCTCCGGTGGTGAGCGCACGGGGCATCCCCCAACTCTCCGAGGAACGCCGCTCAAAGCGGCAGCAGCGCTGGCAAAAAATCGTCCAGGAAGCGGCTCGCCAGTGCCGCCGGCCGATCCTGCCCCGACTCGACGAAGTCCAGCCGCTTGTCAGGGTTTTGACGGACTGTAACGCCAACTTGCGGCTTATGCTGTGGGAAGATGAGAGCCTGCCGCTATCGGCCGCCTTGCCCGAAGCCCCTCCGTCTTCCGTCGCCATCCTGGTCGGCCCCGAGGGCGGATTCAGCGACAAAGAGGCCTCACTGGCCCGGCAGCACGACTTTCAACCGGTACGCATCGGTCCGCGGATCCTGCGAAGTGAAACAGCAGGGTTTGCCGTGGCAAGCATCTTGCAGTATATTTATGGCGATCTGAGTTTCCCGGGCACTCATAGCCTGATCGTTGCTTCGCAAAAGGAGAACCTATGAAATGCCCTAAATGCGGCTATCACAGTTTTGACTACCTGGACAGCTGCAAAAAATGCAACAACGACCTGACTGCCT